>JAJFVM010000085.1 GCA_021371805.1 bacterium | reverse complement strand
AATATCAAATCTATTATCAAGAACAAGCTTTGCGCAATCATATGCGGACATATGGCCTGTGATTCAATAGGACTTAATATATTCTGCGATTTTCTTGAAAGCAAAGGAATAAATATAATATGCGGCTCCGGTTTTTACAGGTATAAAAGAAATGGATAAACTGGAACTTGTTTCACCTGCAGGAAGCTTTGATCAATTAAAGGCGGCTGCAAATGCCGGTGCCGATGCAGTTTATCTTGCATATGAAAAATATGGTGCAAGAGCTTATGCTGGAAATTTTAACTTAAACAAGCTTGAAAAAGCTGTATTATTTTCACACTCAAAAAATTTAAAAGTATATCTTGCATTAAATACATTAATCAAGGAAAAAGAACTTGAAGATTTCCTTGATTTTATTTTTTCCTCTTTTAAAAAAATAAATTTTAACGGAATTATTATTCAGGATTTAGCCGCCGGGAGAATCATAAGCGGAATTTTTCCGGATATACCGATACATGCCAGCACCCAGTTAAATTTGCATAATTTATATTCCGTTAAACTCTTGAAAGCTGCCGGATTTAAAAGGGTAATCCTTTCAAGGGAAATGACTCTTTCCGAAATAAAAAAAATTACTTCAGAAAACATCATGGATATTGAAATTTTCGGACACGGTTCGCAGTGCTATTCTTATTCAGGTCAGTGTTATTTCAGTTCATTTGTTGGTGAAAGAAGCGGCAACAGGGGAAGATGTCCTCAGCCGTGCAGGATGAAATACAAACTTTTAAGAGAAACAAGAGGCAATAATAACAATAAACTAAGAAAATCAGTTTCCGGCGATAAAGGAAATGAGATTATGGCTGATTGTTATTTTTTAAGCAAGAATGATTTAAATTTACTTTTTTACCTTCCTGAAATAATAAAATCGGGTGTAAAAGCTTTAAAGTTGGAAGGAAGAATGAAAACTCCCGAATATGTGGGAATTGTTACTAAAATATACAGGAAATACATTGATTTGTTTTATGATAATCCTGACAAATATTTTATTGAGAAAGACGATATTTACAAATTAAAACAGATTTTTTCAAGAGAGCTCAGCGAAGGATATTTAAAAGAAGAGTTTCCTGAAAATATAGTTTCTTTAAAGAAATCCGGAAGCGTAGGCAATTATTTCGGACGTGTTTGTAAAATTAAGTTAAGAGAACATCCTGAAATAAAAATTAAAGATATCTGCATAAAATCCGATTTTAAGTTAAATAAGAATGATATTCTTGAATTCTGGACAAAAAAAGGAAATGAAAGAATTAAAATAGAAAACTTCGAAGTAGCGGATATAAACTCACTTAAAAAAATATATGAAATACAGATAAACAATAAAATAAATTTAAATTTAAATGACAGGGTGTTTAAATATTTTGATTCCAATTTAGATTTGGAAGCCAAATCTCTGTATTTGCAGGACCAGGAAATAATTATTGCCGAAGAGCCAAAATTTAACAGAATTTTCAATATTGATAATTATCATAAGCTGAAAACATCTTTAAAAAAAAGAAATTTAAAAGCGCTGCCCGGGAATACTGATATCCCTCTAAAAATTCCTTCAATTTCGTTAATTATTTGTAGTGAAAACGAAAAATCAAAAGAGATTTTAAAAAATACATCAAATATCATTAATGCAAATAAAATAAAATATGGCAAAAACTTTCCGGGCATAAAGATTTGCTATGATGATTTAAATAACATCCTTATAAAAAAAGATAAGAAAGAGTTCGATGAGTTAATCGAGATAATATATAAGTATGAAAAAGAAAATAATGATTTCTACCTTGTTACTCCAAATATAATATATGATAACCAGATGTATGAATTGGAAAAAGTTTTAAAAAAATTTCTTTCTTCAGGATTTAAAAACTTTTATATTTCAAATATAGGAGTTCTGCATTTATTAAATAAAATCTGTAATTCAGGCAACCCGACAGTTAATATTGTTTTAGGGTATAATCTTAATATTTTTAACAGCCTTGCAATAAATGAAATAAATGATTGCTTAAATAAGAATATAAAAATAACCGAGATAGTTCTTTCACCCGAATTAACTTTGGAAGAATCGAATGAAATTATTTTAAATATCCGCAGAAACAAAATTAATAAAAACATATTTCATGATATGGATTTTTCAATATTTGCCTATGGATTTTTTCCTGTAATGACATCGAGAGTAAAATATGGCGAAATGCTTGATTTGGAAAAAGATTCTTTTAATTATTACATAAAAGATTTAAAAAATTTTAGATTTAAAATCGGACGCGATTACCTTGGCAACACAATTTTATTTAATTCCAGAAAGCACTGTTTATTCTTTGACGTAAAAGAGATAATTGAAAATCATATCAATGGGTTTTTAATCGACTGCCGCAATATAGAAGATGAAGAAATATATTTTACATTCAAATCTTTTATGGAAGCACTGGCGCTTGTAAAAAATATTAATGATATGAAATTGTCAGGTAAAAAAGAAATTGAAAAATATGAAAACAAATATAAGGAATTGATTTTAAAGATGGGCAATTCTGATTACATGAAAAATTATACAAAAGGGCATTTATTCAGAAGCATACTTTAATATTTGTCCTAAAATATTAGGACTTGCCGTAGATTAATACAGTGAAGTAGAAGTTTAAGAACTTGAAGATGCAGAGGTTGTTGAAGTAGAGGACGTTGTAGAAGATGACGTGGATGTGTCTGTCGAAGATGTTGTCGAAGATGTCGTACTTGTTGTTGTTTGTTTTGTTTCAATTGTAATTGTAATCTTGCTTCCGAAATTGACATAAGTATTGGCATCAGGGCTCTGGGAAATAACTTTTCCTTTTTCATCAGGTGAAGGCAGAATTTCAATGGTGAAACCGGCAGATGTCAGCGACTTAACAGCATTATCTTTATTAAGTCCGATAACTGACGGAACTTTAATTCCTTCACTTATTGATATTGTAACAGGCTGAGATTTATCATAAATTACTCCTGCAGCAGGGTACTGGTTAAAAACCGTATCTTTTGCAGCACTGCTTTGGTCTTCAATAAACGCAATATTTGTAAATCCTGCATTGTTAAGTGATGTTACCGCATCAAGTCTGCTCATCCCCAGAACGCCAGGTACCATTCCTGAAGGATTGATACCTTTACTTATATATAATGCAATCTGAGTATCTGAATCTACTTCAGTATCAGGTGCAGGATTTTGATCATAGACAATATCAGCAGGCTGGCCGCTGAAATCATAGACTATGCTGGAAATGGAAAGTCCGATATCTGAAAGAATGCTTTCCGCAGAGGATTTAGTCTGGCCAATTAAATTCGGCATTTTAATAGTCTGCCGGCCCTGGCTGATAAAAATAGTAATCTGCGGGTTTATATTGTCAACTGTTTCGATAATTGTCCCGAAGGGAGGATCTGTTCTGAATATAATGTCGGCATCATATTCATCATTCGGCTCAGCAACTTCAGTTACATTAAAGAAAAGCCCTTGCAAAATTTGTCTTGCTTCATCTGCTGAAAGGCCGGTCAATTCCGGAACGGTTACTTTATTATGAATATTGCAGTACTTAGTAGGGGCCATGCCCTTAACAAAAAGTTTTACTTCAAGACTTTCGGCAGGACACCAGTAAGTCGGAAGCAG
>JAJFVM010000044.1 GCA_021371805.1 bacterium | reverse complement strand
GGATTTTCTCCATGGTTTTTTGTTTTTTTAAGAGCAGAATAACAATAATTTATAAACTGTATTGAAACAAATTTAAAGAACATGAATTACAATCAGGATGTCTTTAGCAATGAGGACAAAAAATTTATGGATATTGCTTTTAAACAAGCTGAAAAAGGCAGAGGGACTACAAGCCCCAATCCCATGGTCGGAGCTGTAATTGTAAAAGACAGCAACATGATTTCTTCCGGTTATCATAAAATGTCCGGAACTGACCACGCGGAAATAAATGCGATTAACAATGTAAAAAATATTCCTGAAGGTTCAAAAATGTACGTTACTTTGGAACCCTGTTCTTTTTACGGCAAAACTCCTCCCTGCGTGGAAGCTATAATTAAGCATAAATTTTCCGAAGTTATTATAAGCAGCTTTGATCCAAATCCGAAAGTCAACGGAAAAGGAGTAGAAATACTTAAAAAGGCCGGAGTCAGAGTTAGAGCAGGTTTAATGCATGAAAAAGCCGAAAAACAAAATGAAATATTTTTTAAACAAATAAGGCTTAAAAGACCATTTGTTTGCGTAAAAATTGCATCAACCATTGATGGAAAACCGGCAGCTGCAAGCGGCAACTCTAAATGGATAACAGGCATAACATCCAGGAGTATGGTCCAAAAGCTAAGATTTGAATATGGCTGTGTTTTAACAGGAATCGGTACAATAATTAAAGACGATTCGTTTTTATACCCGCGAAAGAATTTTGCAAAAACGATTGATACAGATGACCGGGATGCCTTAGAAAAAAGCATTATTACAAAAGATATAATTATTGAAGATCCTGCCGGTCATATAAAAAAGAAATTTGTCTACTCAAAATTTCTAAGAGTTATCCTTGACAGTAATCTTCAAATAAACCTGGGTGCAAATATAGTAAAAACTTCCAGATCGGTAAGAACAATTATCTTTATTTCTCAGGAGACGCAAAGCAATAAATGCAATAGTGATAAAATCAGACAATTAAGATTAAACGGCATAGATATTGCAGCTGTTAAAAAAACCGATACTGTTTCTGATAAAAAAGATTTAACTGAGGCTATTAATAATGACGGCAATCCATCCTGTAACAATATAAATAATAATATTATTTACGGAAATAAAAAAAATGACTATCTGGATTTGAATGAGGTTTTAGATCATTTATATAATAAATATGAAATTACTTCTATCCTGATTGAAGCAGGCCCGTCACTTGTAACTTCATTTTTAAAAGAAAAACTTATAGACAAATTTATTCTATTTCTGGCTCCGAAAATAATCGGAGGCGGAAGCAGCTATAATATGTTTACTGATTTAAATATAGAATATATGAAAGATGCATTAAATTTAGAATTTGAAAAAATAAAAAAGACCGGCAAAGATTTGCTGATAGAGGCATACCCTTCAAGTTAATATGGGCATGCTCTGCCCTTAAATATTTAATGATCTTATTGCTAAACAGTGTATTCAAAAATGATTAAAAACAATTAAAAGTGCGGTCCGGAAGTTATTGAAAATAAGAAATCAATAAAAAGTAAATAAAGACAGAAAAGTTTAAAACATAGAAAATCAGTATAAAAAATATTAAACAAATTAATAAACGGAAATTTAAGTAACATGTTTACAGGAATTATAAAAGAAGTCGGAAAATTAAATAAAGTCATAAGGATTAATACCGGTCTTGAAATTGAAGTTTCAAGTTCTTTGTTGACAAAGGATATGAAACTTGGCGATTCCATTGCAGTAAACGGCTGCTGCCTGACAGTAAAAGAATTTTCCGCCGGAAGCAGCTTCAAAGCCGATGTCTCATTTTCGACTCTAAAATCAACTACTTTCGGATCTCTTAGAGCCGGATGCATTTTAAATCTTGAAGATGCCTTAAAGCTAAGCGACAAACTCGGAGGACATATAGTAAGCGGCCACATAGACAACACCGGTAAAATAATTCTAATGTCAAAACAAGGTGATTTTTATAAAATTAATATAAAAATACCAAAAGATATTATGCCGTTTTCCGCACCCAAAGGTTCTATCTCTGTTGATGGCGTAAGTCTTACAATAGCTGATTTTTCAAATGGTATTATAAGCCTTGCTATAATTCCTTTTACTTTTGAAAATACCGGTTTGAAATATAAAAAATCCGGAGAAAAAGTGAATCTTGAAGTAGATCTGATGGCAAGATATGTGCTTAATATGGCAAAATATGGCAGCCCTCTTTCAGGAAGCACGCTGTCAAATCCTCAGGATTCTATAAACATCTTAAAAATGTACGGCATGATAAATGATATGAAAAATAAAAACAGCAGCGATTTAGACCTGGAGGAAAAGTTAAAAAAATATGGATTCAAAAAATAATATTTTACATAAAAACAGTAATTTAAAAGATGATCCGGACAGCCTTAAAAATTCCGGTGCTTTTTTTAGCCTGGATAAAATAATAGGAGATATTAAAGACGGAAAAATATTAATTATAGTCGATGATAAAGGAGAAGAGACAGAAGGAGTTTTATTCCAGGCAGCAGAAAAAGCATCTATCCAGTCAATTAACTTTTTTATTAATTACGGGAAAGGATTGCTTTACCTTCCCTGTGAACAGGAAAAGCTTGAAGAATTAAAAATTCCTCTTATGGTTGACAAGAACAATTGGAAAACTCCGGATGAAGCTGCTTTCGCCGTTTCCATAAATTCGGAACAAAATAAAGGCAGCGGCATATCGGCCAGCGAAAGATTAAATACAATAAAAGCATTTATAAATCCTGCGGCAAGATCATCAGATTTTACCATGCCCGGCCAGGTTTTTCCTGTCAGTGCAAGACTGGGCGGAATTTTAAAAAGAGCCGGCCATACCGAGGCAGCAGTTGATTTGCTCAAAATTGCGAAAATGTCTCCTTTCGGGATTATTTGTGAGGTATTAAGAGAAGACGGCGAAGTTGCAAGGTTAAATGATTTGGAAAAACTGGCTGACAAGTTTAACTTAAAGTTAATAGCAATTGAAGAAATAATAAGATACAGGAAAAGAACGGAAAAGCTTATCGAAAAAGCGGCCGAAATCAACCTCCCGACCAAATGGGGTGATTTCAGAGCTGTTACTTACAAATCACTGCTGGATAATGAAACCCACGTAGCTTTTGTAAAAGGGGATGTCAAAGGTAAAAAAGATGTGCTTGTCAGAGTTCATTCCCAATGCCTGACCGGTGATACTTTTGGGTCAAAAAGATGCGACTGCGGCGAGCAGCTTAATAATGCTTTTAACATGATAAATGAAAGGGGAAGCGGTGTATTATTATATATGGCTCAGGAAGGCAGAGGTATCGGACTATGCAATAAAATGAAAGCCTATGAACTTCAGGACAAAGGATTTGATACCGTCGAGGCAAACTTAAAACTTGGTTTTAAGGCTGATTTAAGAGATTATGGGATAGGTGCTCAAATACTGTCTGATCTGGGACTTTCTTCCATACAGTTAATGACAAATAATCCAAGAAAAATAATAGGCCTTGAAGGATATGGACTAAACATTACAAAAAGGATATCTATTAAAATAACTCCCAACAAAAGCAATGAAAGATATTTAAATACAAAGAAAACAAAACTGGAACATATACTTTAAAATCTTAGATGGAAATAATTTATTATTCGTCTGTTTTTACTGTTTGCACAATCGGGAAAGTAAGGGTTATCAATCTTAGCGGATTATCCTGATGGATTAATCTGATAGAATGCTTTTAAAAAATTTAATGCTAATAGGTGTACATGATATGCTAATCTGTGGGTGTTTGTATAAACTGAAAGGAGCAAAAAGATTAATATTAAAAAGTGATAACTTATTTTTATGATAAATATATTAAATATAATTATATTTAAGATTAGCAAAAATTCTGCTCATAATGATTATCAGCACAAGAAGCAGGTTTTAACATAAATAACATTATTTTTTTATACATTATTAACAACATTAACACAATAAGAGGAGTAGCAAGATGCAAAAATACGAAGGCAAGCTTATAGCTTCAGGAATGAGATTTGGAATTGTAATATCAAGATATAATGATTTTATTACCGCCAAACTTCTTGAAGGTGCGCTTGATTGCTTAAGCAGACATGGCTGTGAAGACAAAGATATTTCAGTTGCATGGGTTCCGGGAGTTTTTGAAATTCCATCCGCGCTAAAAATTATGGCTGAATCCAAGAAATACGATGCAATTATTTGTCTTGGCGCCGTTATAAAAGGTGAAACAAGCCATAACGAATACATCACAAATGAAGCAATAAAGGGTACTGCAAAAGTTACTCTGGACTTCAATCTGCCGGTTGCTTTCGGTGTTATAACTCCCGATACACTTGAGCAGGCAATTGAAAGAGCCGGGGCAAGACAGGGTAATAAAGGCTGGCAGGCAGCACTTACAGCTATTGAAATGGCCAATTTATTTAAAACCCTTAAATAGATTATTAATTGGATTAAGCAAAATATTTTTATAAATTTTAAGAATAAGTCTCGTATAATAAGATAATAAATATGATATCTGCCGGGATATTAGCCCAAAACTGTTATTGGACTTACCAAAAAGGATGAATAAAATAGGCAGAAATATTTTCCGGTAATTATTTTATGTGAAACTATGATTATACCTGCCGATTTTGGGCAAGACCTTATTTAAGAGAAATTTATCTCTTTTTAAAAATCCACATAATCAGTATCTATATAATCATCGCACTTGTAGTCATCAAATGAGTCTGCAACTGCCAATCTTTTGAAGTATTATAAGGAAAAAATATTAATTATAATGATGCTTATACTGCAAGTCATGCATTAAAAGATAATATTAATAAGATTTTTACTTTTGACAATGACTTTAGAAAAATCGAAGAAATAAAAACCGAAATTAGAGTTGATATAAAGGATCGTATTATATTTACCTTTGAGAAAGATATAGTTGGATTTGTAATAGTTGGCAATCATGATGAAATTAAAAGATTTTTAAAAAACAAAAGTGTCTGCGATTTACAAATATTATGATAAACAATAAAAGCAGGCTTACAAAAATTCTTGAAAAAATTAATATCCTGTCTTTTTTTGTGACAGGAATGACTTGTGCTATGGCTTTTTTATCCATTTAAGTTCAATCATTTTAATATTCAAAAATATCTTTTTAAAATATATCAGAAATCAGTATACTAATAAATTATTATCTATGAAAAACTTTGCCAGATATAAATTTTAAAAAGATACCGAAAAACCCCATAAGATGAAGACCGCTTTTTAAGGCATGGATATTAATCTTATAAATTCAGGCGCTATTCTTATGAAGTCATTTAAATTCAGGGTCAGTATTTTATCAATATTTATCTTTTTTGCAGCGCATAATATCAATCCATCATAGCTTGCTCCGCCAAAGATGTTTTCGGAAGCAAGTTCATTTAGTAATCTGATGTAGTCATTAGTGTTATATTTTATAATCTCAAAATTTGAAATGACATTTTCCTTAATTAAATTAACTGCAAGGGATGGGTATATCTTCGGGCTTAAAGGCAAGGTTGTTAATATAGAGTAAGATTCCAGAAGCGAATGGACAGAAACTATGCCCTCTATTTCTTTTTTTTTAACTTTTTGCAGCCATGGCAGTGAATTCCCATGTTCTGGATGCGCCATTACAAATGCAGCAATTAAAACCGATGTGTCAAAAAATACTTTCAAAAACTAATGTCCTTTGCTATTTTTTTTATTCTATCTTCCCTGTCTTCCTTTAAAAAATCTCTAAAATCTTCTGTTGGTTCAGAGCAGACAACAATAATTCCGTCTTTGTCTGTAACAAAAGGAATGGAAATCTCGGGATGAACAATTATTCCATTTTCTCCCTCTTCAAGTATAACTTCGGAATTAATTCTAAGACCAAAGTCATTTCTTATTTTTTTTGGAATTATAATTCTTCCAAATTTGTCAATTTTGGTTTTTATTTTTATTGTCAACTTAATAATCTCCTGACTCGGTAATTATTGTTTACCTAATCTTTTATACTTTCATTAATTGCCATTATAATATGGCTTTTGGCAAATTTCAATGCCAAAATTTTGATTTTATATCATCACAATTGAATTTAGAGGCAATTCATATTACACAATCATCATCAAACCAGTGCCCTTAATGTTTTAGGAATTTTAAGTGAGACGGTAAACACGGCCATGGATAATACTTATATCAGGTTTTAAATCTTAAAGAATTTACCTCGGCCCCAAACAGCAGTATTGCACTGGATATATATACCCAGGAAAGAAAAGCTATTACCGAACCGATAGAGCCATATGTCAGCTGGTAGCTGGCAAACCGGTCAAGATAAAATACAAATAAATACTTTATACCTTCCAAACCTATCGCGACCGTAAGCGCCCCCCGGTATATATGCTTAAAATTCATTTTTTTATTTATACAAAAATAAAAAATAAGGATGAAAATCAGGAAATTAAAGAAAATTCCAATTGCTATTGATAATAATTTTAATATCTCTGTTGATAAAAATCCCTCAATATTTAATAGATTTATAATGGTATTGGACAGGTAAAAGAGACCGGTTGAAAGGCTGAAAGTAATAAATATGCTTAAGAAAATTAAAAATATTGTCAGGAAACCATATATTTTTTGTTTCCAGAACTTACGGTGTGTCTGGGTCTTAAATATTTTATTCAAAGCAAGCTGTATCGAATCAAAAACATAAGTAGAAGTAACAAACATTATAATAAATCCTATTATTCCGATACTGGTTCTGTTCTTTATTATATTTGTTATATTATTGTCCACAAAACCATATAGCATCGGTATTCTCTCGTTTATAAATGCCAGTATGCTGGACTGTATCGAGAATTTGTTGATCACTACTCCGGATAAGGAAATAAAAATCAGCAATGCAGGGAATATAGACAATACGGAGTAAAAAGCTATGGAAGAAGCAAATACCTGGCAGCCATCATCAATATATTTTCTATACAGCCGCACTAAATATATGAATATTTTTTTTATAAATATTTTTATCTTCAATTATTTCCTGTCTGATAAGGAATCTGATTATCCAAACAGTTTAACGTTATTATACTCCGGCAATTCATAATGAACAAAAGTTAAAGGAATATGTTCTATTTTAAACTCAATGACGGCGATATCATTGACTTCAGGTTTAACGTTTAAACCATGAAAATCTACGCTCACAGAGTAATATCTAAAAAAGATATTTATTCAGCAAAAGATTTTAATGCTTTTACATCCAGGATATTAAAAGACTTTAAGCGAAAATCAATTATCTGCTCTTCTTTCATCCGGCATAATTCTCTTGACATGGAAGGCCTTGAAACACTTAAAAAATCAGCAAGCTCGTTCCGGTTAAGGTTTAATACTATATTGCTGCTGCCTGTTATTTCGTACTGCTCATAAAGATAAGTGCTGACTTTCCCTCTTATTCCTTTAATTGCAAGATACTTTACTTTTTTGTTTAACATTAAAGCTTTTTGGGATAAAAGCTTTAAAAAATTTTCGATTAAAGATCTGTGCCAGGGGCAGACTTTTGAGCATTCTCCTATTATCCTTGCTTTGGGAAGCAAAAGGACTTTGCATTTTTCAAATGCCTGAATAGTATTCGGCCATTTGGTTAATTGTGAAAATGCAATCATCTCACCAAAAACATCACCCTGTCTTAAAGCAGTAATTACTACCCTGTCCCCGTTAGCTTTTTCATTTAATACTGCTGCCATCCCTTCAAGTATAATCCCTATACCGGTAAAAGAATCACCGGAAATAAATATATAATCGTTTTTATTGTAGTTTTTTAATTTAGGATCAAGGCATTTGAGCATCGAAGGAAGAGATTCCATATCGAGGTTGTCAAATAAAATTGATTTTGAAATTGTATGGTAATATTCTTCAAACATTTTTTTAATAATTCAAATTAATTTAATATTTGTATCCAGGGATACCGATTTGGAAACTTTATTATAATATAATGAAGAAGTTAAAAAAAGGAATAATAAATATATATTATATCAATAGGAGGAATCATGGGTGATATGTTTTGTTTTCAATGTGAGCAAACTACAGGAGGTAAAGGATGTTTAAAAACCGGTGTCTGCGGCAAAAAGCCGGAAACAGCAAACAGGCAGGATGAATTAACCTGCGCCTTAATCGGCCTCGCAAGAGCTGCTTTAAAAAAACGTGCTTCCGGGAAAGCAGATGAATTAATGATGCAGGGTCTTTTTGCAACAATAACAAATGTAAATTTTGACTCAGAACGTATTGGTGAACTGATCATGGAAGTTCAGAAAGAAAAGAATAACCTGGGAGGAGCCGATGATTTTTCAACTGAAGAACTTTGGGCCGGGGATGAAGATATCATGTCTCTCAGATCTACATTACTTTTTGGCATGAGAGGCATGGCTGCATATGCATGGCATGCTTATGTTTTGGGAAAGACCGATAATGAAGTTACAGCATGGTTTTATAAAGGAATGGAAGCTCTTGGCGAAGACCATAGTATTGAGCATTGGCTTGATCTTATAATGGAGTTTGGAAATATTAATTTAAAATGTATGGCACTTCTTGATGATGCAAATACTTCTTCATACGGCCACCCTGTTCCGGTAAAAGTAACAATGGATATTGAAAAAGGTCCTTTTATAGTCGTAAGCGGACATGATCTTCTTGATTTAAAACAGATTCTTGAACAAACGGAAGGTAAAGGAATTAATATATATACTCACGGAGAGATGCTTCCTGCTCACGGGTATCCTGAACTTAAGAAATACAAACATCTTAAAGGAAACTTTGGCACAGCATGGCAGAACCAGCAGAATGAGTTCAACGAAATCCCTGCTCCTGTCCTTTTTACCACAAACTGTCTTATGCCTCCAAGAAAAAGTTATGCTGACAGGGTTTTTACTACATGTGTTGTGGCATATCCTGAAATAAAATACATACCTGATGCAAAAGAGGGCAGCAAGGATTTTTCACCGGTTATCGATAAAGCACTTGAACTTGGTGGCTACAGCGAAAATAAAACTTTTACCGGTATCAACGGCGGTTCGGAACTTATGACCGGTTTTGCCAGGAATACTGTTTTAGGTGCAGCTGATAAAATAATAGAAGCAGTAAAGTCAGGGGCAATAAAACATTTCTTTTTAGTCGGCGGATGTGACGGTGCAAAGCCGGGAAGAAACTATTACAGTGAATTTGTAAAACAGACTCCAAAAGACTCGATAGTTTTAACACTTGCATGTGGCAAATACAGGTTTAATGATTTAAACCTGGGTGAAATAGGCGGTTTTCCAAGAATCATGGATATGGGGCAGTGTAATGATGCTTATTCGGCAATCCAGGTCGCAGTTGCGCTTGCAGGAGCTTTTAACTGCACCGTAAACGAGCTTCCGTTAACACTTGTAATTTCCTGGTATGAGCAAAAAGCAGTTTGCATACTGCTTACCCTACTTGCACTGGGGATTAAAAATATCTATCTGGGGCCGACTCTTCCGGCTTTCATATCTTCAAATGTTTTGAAAGTATTAGTTGAAAAATTTAATTTAAAACCTATTTCAACTCCCGAAGAAGATTTAAAAGCAATTTTAGGATAATGCAAATTATATCTGCGGGATACTCATAAAAGATATCCCGCGGATGCAAAGTCTGTTAGAAGTTATGTTTCAGTTTTTTATTTCCCGAACTTCTTTTTTAATTGTGCTATTTCCTTATCGGATTCCAGGATCTTGAATTCCAGCTTATATTTTTTAATTCCACCAGGATCAATAAACTGAAGTCTTCCGGCTT
>JAJFVM010000038.1 GCA_021371805.1 bacterium | reverse complement strand
AATCCTGATCGTGCCAAGTGAAACATCTATAATGCGACCGAAGAAAATAACTAATGACCAAAGAAGCATTTGCATTTTTCCACTCCAAATAGTTAACGGCGATAAATAATATTTTATCCCTTATAAATTCAAAACTTAGTTAATCTTTTTAATTCATCAATAGGTTTACCATTTTCATCAACAGTAAGATTTGCTCCATTAAAAAATCCGGTTTTTATTTTTCCGCATGCAGCTTTAACATCCTTCAGATGAGGTGCATCTAATATGCCAAGTTTTATTGATTTTCCTATGATTTCAGGTGCAATCAGAGGATCGGCGAATTTTCCTTCTCTGTCCAATCCTTTTATTTTTTCAATAATTAATTCGGCATCTTTGATCAGCTGTTTCTTCCGTCCAATTACTTCCGGATTATTCTTCATATCCGGACATCCGTAAAGGTAATTATTGACTACCTTTATAACTATTTCCGAGCTTTCAATAATATCCTCAGGTTTGGCTGCATGCTCTGATTCGCAATATGCTACCACATGTACAATATGAGGATTTATCTGCATCTGAAGCATTGTCGAAGATGCAAGCTGCCCTTTATTGGCATTAAAATTTCCGGACATGCTGTATAATCCCGTTCTTGATTGTCTTAAAGTTGTAAAAGTTTCATCGTGAAGGGATTCGATCAATTCAATTTTTGCAAGCATCTTCGCCAGGTCCATTTCAAAAGACGTTTCAGGAGGCGTATTAAACATATATTGGGAAATATATGTTCTTACCGCCATCTTTTTTGCATTATATGCAGCAATATATGCTGCAGCTACTGCAATAGAATCAGGAGCATAACGAAGACTCCAATGATGAGATTCATTGACTTCGACTGGAATATTTTTTTGTGCATGCCATTTCATTACCATCTGGTTTTCAGCAATAGAATCGACCAGGCTCCTCTTACTTCTGTTATCAATTTCGTTATACCAGCAAAGAGGTACGGCGCACCAGGCATTATTGATATTCTTATTTAAAACTTCTGCAAATTTGACTATATCATTTGTTCCGCTGTAACATCTCATTAATGGATAGTTGCCTGTCCTGGAAGCCCTATACAGTTTTTTTAAGTCTTCTTCGCCTCGTATTGGTACTCCTCCGGCTCCATTTTGCTTTTCATCCATTTTTTCCGGATGAAAGAAAAATTCCTGAGTATTTTGATCCGGTCCAAGTGATATTATGTCTATTAATCCGCTTTCCGAAATTTTTCTTATCCCCTTTACGGTTTCTTTGAAATCAGGCCTGCCGAAATGATGCCTCAAAAGAGGGAAAGGAGTTTTATATTTAATTCTGTCAATTAAATTTTGGGGAGGAATTATTTTTTGAACTGACAGTGATTTTGCATCGGCAAGATAAGCAATAATTTCACCGATGCTTTCTTCTCCGACAAAGATTTTTTCAAAGACGTCTGCAATTTTAGATTTTTTCAAAGCTTCCGCTACCGGTTTTGTGGTTCCAAGAATAAATCTTATTCCTTCATACTCTTTATCTAAAATTAAGTTCCTGAATTCCTTCAGTATAGAAACAGCACTTCCAGGAGTGAGTCTGTAACTTAAACCAACCAGATCAGGCTTGAAAACTTTTATCTCTTTTTCCAGAGTTTTGATATTTACGGCAGTGCCTAAAAATCTGGTATCAAAACCGGCACTACCCGCAATATTTAAAAAATTTAAAATGCCTGCAACATGCACACAGCTCCCTATGGTTGCACCTAATATTCTTTTCATGTTTTTATTTTCAGTTTCTTGTTTTGCCTTCAATAAATATATCTCTTATCTGTTTGATATTTAAATTCTCAAGTCCAAGTCTTTTTAAATTTCTCCCGCTTTTTCTGAAATCCGTTTTAAAAATAACATTTGCCAGATTTATAAGAGAGTCTATTGTGGTTGTATCGACGCCGACTATCTTCCCGAACTCTGAAATCGGCACCAAGCTCATCGGCACGTCTTCCGTTATATACCTTGTGTTAGTTGTCTGCGGAGCCATTATACCCGCATAACCAGGATTACTATGAATGCCGTCAAATAAGCTGTCGCCCACAACATTATATGCCATTGTCAGCCAGTCCATTGCCGATAGTACATTTTTGCATTTAAGTGCATGAGCTACTTCTACCCTTTCCCTGTCAACAGCTTCAAG
>JAJFVM010000037.1 GCA_021371805.1 bacterium | reverse complement strand
CTACGTTTAAATCTGAAGCAACAGAAAATTGCTCTTATACGGTCTTCTTGATATAGCATTTGTTACCCCTGCTGCTCATAATTTTAATAATTTACGAAGCACTTATTGCCGTTGGTTTCCGGAAAATCTTAATTTAATATTTTAATATTCTTTCTTCATTCTAACCCAATACCATAGCTTTATTAAATGCACTCCGGTTTTAAATATTCTTCTAAAGTTAAAGAATTGGGATCTGCCGCTTGTCCTGTAAAAGTGGTTTACCGGAACTTCAACAAATCTTGCTCCTCTCGCTGTCAGTTTGCTTATTATCTCAACACAAATAACTCCGCTGTTATATTTAAGTTCAAGGTTATCAAACAAATTTCTTCTCATCAATCTGAAGTCGCAATCGACATCTCTTATTTTAAATTTAAACATTATTTTTGTAGTAAACTGATAAAGCCTTCCTATTATTTTTCTATAAAGAGGATCTTGCCTGGCAATTTTATAGCCATTTACAATATCAACATCATCACTCATCTTCTCAACTAATTTACCAAGTTCAAGCGGATTATATTGAGCATCCCCGTCAGTATAAAAAATAAGC
Source organism: bacterium (assembly GCA_021371805.1). Lineage (GTDB taxonomy): Bacteria > Actinomycetota > Humimicrobiia > Humimicrobiales > Humimicrobiaceae > JAMDDL01. Next base: position 7,973 of record JAJFVM010000037.1, on the reverse strand, counting down.
TCATATTTAGCATTATAAATACCGCTTTTGAGGGCACCGCCATATCCTTTATTCTGTTCATGAGTAATTATCTTTAAATTTGCTATTTTCAATTTTAATTCTTCAAGCACCTTTTTAGTAAGCTTGTTAGAACCATCGTCAACCAGTATTATTTCATAATCTTCTGCGGTGTTTTTTAGAACACTTTCCACCAGAAGTACCATACTTGGTATGGTACCCCAATCGTTATACACAGGGAAAAAAGCAGATATCGAATATTTTTTATTTTCCATCAGAAATCTATTTTATTTTCGGAATTACAAGTTTGCCTGTAATTAAAAAAATTTTAAGCTTAAAATTAAATTGTTTTAAGCTTAACAAAAATTCAATCTTAGATCTGTATATGCAAATAAACAGCTAAAATATTAAAATATTAGTTAATATATAGCAACTGGTTAAAAATTTTTATTTTAATTCATATTTTAACTTTACTATAAATAACTATCCGATTCTTTAAACCAGTTAAATGTCTCAAATAAGCCTTCCTTTATTTTTACCTCAGGCTTCCACCCAAGAATTTCATAGGCTTTTTTATAAGAAAGAACACTTCTTTTTTGTTCTCCTTCTTTTGCAGGTCCATGAATTTCTTCCAAATCTGTACGCTCTGCCGCTTTTTTTAATATATTAAAAATATCATTAACGTTAGTTTCCACACCTGTTCCTATATTTATTTCTCCGACAACTTCACTCCTGACAGCCGACAGATTAGCTTTGGCAACATCTTTAACAAATACATAGTCTCTGGTTTGGCATCCATCGCCATTAATAACAGGTTGTCCGCCGCTTAATAATTTCTTTGAAAAAATTGCCACAACTCCGGCTTCCCCAAATGGATCCTGCCTTGGTCCATAAACATTTGCATATCTTAGAGCAACATATTTTATCCCAAAAATATAGTTATAGTAAAAAAGATATTTTTCAAATGATAATTTAGCAACACCGTATGGACATATTGGTTTTAAAGGATGATTTTCATCGGCGGGAAAATACTGCTGTTCGCCATATACCACCCCACCGCTTGATGCAAATATTATTCTCTTAATTTTCAATTTTTTACAAGCTTCAAGCAGGTTCAAACCTCCGATGATATTAATGCTGGCATCATTTTCCGGATCATCTACTGAATTTCTTACACTCATTTGAGCTGCATTATGAATAACTGTCTGGGGCTTTTCCTCCTCAATTATTTTAAATAACTTACTGTCTCTGACATCGCACTTATGGAATTTAGCTTTGGAATTAATATTTTCAAGCTTTCCGCTGGAAAGATCGTCTACTATACATACATCATAGTTATTTTCAATCAGCAAGTCTGAGACATGAGATCCTATAAATCCTGCTCCCCCTGTTATTAATATCTTCAAGATTTTCTCCTTTAAAATGATAAATTCAGATACAAAACCATAATTGAGTAATATTACAGAAATATATCATATTTATTAAAATTGCGCTTTATAAAATAGCCATCAGTTAAAATAAATAATGGCAAAATGCATTGATGTTTATTATATTATCATTATAATATATATTTAAATGTAAATTAAAATATAAATAAAAATTAATTTCATATATTATTTTATAATTTTAAGAGTGATTGACAAATGGAAAAGATAATTGGAATAACAGAAACAAGAACAAAAATAAAAAAAATAATTGATAGTATTTCTGATAAAGATGAAGCTTTTATCATTACAAGAGACAGTAAACCTGAAGCAGTTATAATATCCTATAATAATTACCTTAAGACAAAAGAATTAATGGAAGAGAGCTGGAAATATAGATTTGAAAAGGCTCTTAGTGAATCTCATGAAATATTTAAAAAGTGGCTCATTGAAAAGGGATATGATTTTAATAAATTATCTGAAGAAGATATAGAGAGGATTATTGAGGGTGAGTAGCAGATTTACAGTTGTTCTTGATACAAATGTTTTACTTTCAGCCATTGTTTTTAAAGGCATCCCTGAAAAAATTTTAAAATCATGTATTATTGAAAATAAATTTGAAACTGTGATTTCACCTGAAATACTGGCCGAGTTGGTAAAAAAACTTAAATTTAAATTTGGTTTTTCCGATAAAATAATAAAGGAATGGGAGCTAATATTTAAAAATACCTTAAAGAATATGCTGCCCGTTTACAATACAAAAATTTGCCGTGATGCTGATGACAATAAAATTATAGACCTTGCTGTATTTTCAAGAGCAAAATATATAATAACCGGAGATAAAGATTTGCTTACCCTCGGAAAATACAACAATATAAAAATCATAACTCCTGCTGATTTTTATAATTTATGCCTTCCTGCATTAACTGGTTTGATTTCACAGGAATCAAACCCTTGACAAATCTTTGCTTCTTTGTTATAAATAATCAAAGAAAATGTACTGAATATAATGTTTTGATTTTGTATATACTAAGAAGGGAGAAATGTTTATGCCGCAAACAGTCCAAAAAGGAGCGAGGCCTTTGCTTAAAAAACGCATTTCGGTATCGCAAAAACGCCAAATAACTATTCCTATTGAATTTTTTAATAACATTGGCATTGATAAAGAAGTTGACTGCTATGTCCAAAATAATGCAATTATTATTCGCCCTGTGCATGAGGACGTTGGTGAATTTGATGAAGAAATCCTTGCTGATCTAATCTCACAAGGGTTTTCAGGACAGGAACTTTTTGCCAGATTTAAAGAGATGCGCCATCAAATTCGTCCTGCTGTGAAAAGTTTGCTTAATGAAGCACAGCTTGCTGCTGATGGGAAAGTGCCATTTTCAACATATGAGGATGTTTTTGGCACGGAGGGTAAATGATACATAAGTTGGTTATTTTGCCTCCTGCCGCACATTTTCTCAAAAAGATTAAAGAGGAACCTCTCAGATCTGCATTTCAAAAAGCTATAGATGCTATACTCCAAAATCCATATTCAGGTGACCCTAAAACAGGTGATCTATCAGGTGTTTATTGCTATGATGTTTTTTACAATAGAACAAATTATGAACTTGCATACACTATTATTGAAGAGACTGATAAAAGCATTGTTGTCATCTTTGCAGGTACTCGCGAGAATTTTTACCGTGAACTTAAACGATATATAAAAAACTAACTAATCCAGATACTTTTCATTTCTGATTACAGGAAGATTCAGATCGACATTTCCGTATTCCTTTATTTCCTTACCGTCTATTAAAAATGAAACTGCTTCAATTTCCGGAATTTCCGTAAGGGTATCAACAATCGTATAAATTATATATTCATCGAGAATATTGCTGTCAAGACTTTCCGAAAGGAATTCCTGGGACAAATTTATTTTTGCAATTTTATTTAAAACCTCTACTCCCAGCAGTTTTGTGCCCGCAGGTATAACAGTAAAGTTAAAACTTTCATAGGATCCTTTTAATAATTCGTTTAGTGCGCTAACAGCAGCATTCTGAGGACTACCTGCAACTATTGTCCTTTGTTCGCAGCCGAATTTTTTTTCATTTCCAATCATTGCAAAATAAAAATTAATATCCAGCTTCTCGGGATAATTATCAGCTTCAGATTGTTTTCCGGTAAGATTTTTAAAAAATTCCATAATAACCTGCATTATCGGTTTACCGGAATTATCTGAAGAATTTTGGCTTTGATCAGAGTTGTTTGTTGAAGATTCTTCTTTTTGTGACGTGGCATCAGAAGATAGGGTATCTGCCTTATTATTGCTTTCGGATGAACCATTATTTTCTTTACTCGTATTTGAAGTTTCACTTGAATAGCTGTCTGCTTTTAAAGTAATTTCTTCATCTCCTGATGTTTTTTCTTTACTGAATAACTGATTGTCAATAGCATAAAAAGTAAAAAATCCTGCTAAAAATACAATTATTATAAGGATTGTCAAGCGTAATGCGGGAGAACTCCTCCTTTTTTTTCTGGGAGGCTTTACCTTGTATTCAGAACCTATGATCTTGCCTTCAGGTTCATATTTATTATGGCTATATTTTTTGTTTCCAGAATTATTTTTTGAGTATTTACTGTTATAATTTTTTTTATAATCAGGGTAAGATTCTTTTCTGTTTTTGCCTGAACCATAATATTTATCCCAGTAATCAAATTTTTTCTTATCTTTATCCACAAAAGTACCTTAACTCAAATCATTTAAAAGTTTTCTTTAGCTTTTAACAGATTATGGCAAATGAATGGCTATAGCAACTGGATTAATTATAACCATTTAAAAATTATAATTAAATAAATATCGGAGTCAAAGCAGTAACTTTTAAATGCGGTATTTGATTTTATTTAAAAGGCTATTTTAATTTATAAAGCGATTTGATACTGTCAAGCTTGTCTATTGCATCCTGATATTTGGGATAAATTTTGAAGGCTTCCGGAAAATTATTAAAACTATTGAAAAAATTTATGTTTTATGTGCATAATGTGTCTTAATAAGATATAAACAATGCATAAAACATAAATTTTATGGAAAAAAGAAAACGTTCGCTTGGTAAAATTGAATCACAACTTCTAAGTGTATTATCTTCCATGGATAAAACTATATTCACCATTAAAGATGCCCAAAACGTAACAGGCACATCTCCTGTTGCAACAAGATTGGTCTTAAGTGATCTTGTAAAGAAAAAATGGCTGATTCGACTTACTCCCGGAAAATTTCTTATTGTTCCTTTCTCTGCAGGTCAAGATGGAGAACATTCTGAAAACTGGTATCTGATTGCCAAAAATCTCATTGAACCTTTCCCCTATTATATTTCATATTATAGTGCCTTAGAAATTAATGAAATAACAATTCAACCCGTATTTAATATTTATATCAGCACTCCGATAAGAAGACAACCAAAAAAAATTTTAGGTGCTACTTATAAATTCATATATATTCAAGAAAAGGATATTTGGGGAATTGAAGATGTCTGGGTTACACAATCACAAAAAGTAAAAGCCAGCAATATTGAAAGAACAATTATAGACTGTCTGAACCGCCCGGAGCTTTGTGGTGGTATAAGTGAAATTGCTAAAGGTATATGGATTAAAAGAAACAGTATAGACTATCAAAAGATAGTTAAATACCTAAAGCACTTTAATCGAAAAAGCGTTGCTAAACGTCTTGGGCTAATCTTTGAAACTTATGGTATTGGGGAGGAGAAAATACTTTCTGAAATAAAAAAATTAATATCACCCAGCTATGCTCTTCTTGACCCTACACTTGAAAATTCCGGAAGATTTTTAGATTCCTGGAAATTAAGACTAAACATTAATCCGGAGGAATTAATAGATATAACAAAAACTTAAAAAAATAATTATCAAATGATTCCAAGAGAAGAAATATCACGGCTTTCCCACAGGCTGCAAATGAACGAATTGGTTCTTGAAAAGGACTACGTTCTTACCTGGATTCTTTTTGGTATTGCAGATTCTAATCTTTATTCACGACTTGTATTTAAAGGCGGAACAGCGTTAAAGAAAATATATTTTCCTGATTATCGTTTTTCAGAAGATTTAGACTTTACAATTTTAAATGAAATAAGTACAGATGATTTAATTTCAAATACTAAGCTTATGCTGAATAATATCACTAAAAGTCAAGGTTTGCAGTTTGATATTTCATCGGAAAAAATAGAAGTGCGAGCAAACACTATAACTATTTATATAGGTTTTGTTGGCCCGCTTCAGGCAAGGTTAGGCAGCCGCTTTATAAAAGTAGATTTTACCTTAAATGAAAAATTATTATTTAATATTAACCCTCTTTTTATTCAAAGTTTTTATAGCGATATCATAAAAAAACAGATAAATACTTATTCTCTTGAGGAAATAATGGTCGAGAAGTTATGTGCAATTATTGGTCGCACTGAGCCAAGGGATGTTTATGATATATATTTTCTTTTTGAACAAGATCTTGATTTTATAGCTATACCCTCAGCTTTTATTGAAAAAGCAAAATTTAAGGACATTAATCCAAAAGACATAAAAGAGTTGTTTAAAAGAAAAAAGAATATAGTAGAGCGTATGTGGGAAACCCGGCTAACCCATCAAATAAAAAACCTTCCTGATATAGATGGAGTACTGAGAAAAATAGAACGTAATCTTAGAAAGTATATCTATGATTATATTTGAAAATATGTTCCTCGGAGAATTATACGGGATCATTGGATATGAATAAATTATTAAGAGTAACAGTGAATTTCAAGCAAAGAGAAGGCTGAAAAAACTATTTTAATTTATAAAGCGATTTGATACTGTCAAGCTTGTCTATTGCATCCTGATATTTGGGATAAATCTTAAGCGCTTCTTCAAGTTCTTTAATTGCCTCATCAATCCGTTTTTCATATTCAAGCTGCATTGCGTTGCCATAATGCATTCTGGCTGTTTCGGTAATGGTTTTTGAATCTTCAAAATTTTCAGAATAACTGCCTAGTATCTGCTCTTTTAAGCTGGCGCTGATACTGCTGTCTGCTTCAACAGCCGGTCTTATTTTTCTATAAGCGCTTACCGCTTCCGAATATTCACCGTTATTATAATATTTATCTGCCTCATCAATCATCTGTTGTATATCCTGCGGTATCTGTTCGGAAGTTGTTATATCCTGATTTTCAGTTGAGGAGCTTGATTGGGTAGTCGTAGAGGAATCGTCTGAGCTGGATGAGTTTTGTGCTGACGATTGATCTGATTGGACATCAGATACTGATGTCCCTTCTGCTCCGGTATTACTCTTATTGGAACATCCTGTTGATAATATCAGGGAGAAAGCTATGATTATTGCTATAAAAAATAAAATTAATATAAAAGAAATTTTACGTAATCTGTTTGTATTTTTCATGTTCATTATTTAATGATGTTTATATCGGTTCTAATTATTATTAAAAAAATATGTAAAGATTTTATAAAAAAAACCGGAAAAATACTACAATAACTAAAAGTTATAAAATAATTTTTTGGATTTTGTCAATTTCCATTCCTGTAATTTTAAAACGGCTTTGCGGATTTAAGATTTAATCCTGAAGTTATATCAGGTCATCATTAAGAAAAAAAATAAATAAAAAATTAAATCTGTTTAATTTCCGTAATAATAGCTTCGGGATCGCAATAGATGCGAAATCTTGAGAATCTTCCTTCTCCGAGCCCCTTTGAAACCTGAAGAACAAAATTCTTAAAATAAAAAAGTCCGGCAGCATATCTGGTCTTGATATTGCAACCCGAAATTAATGCTCCTATCTTGGGAATCCTGACCTGTCCCCCATGTGTATGGCCTGCAAAAATAATATCTATTCTGTTTAATGCCAGATTTACAAGACCGTAACTATCCGGAGTGTGGATCAATGCTATTTTTAACCTTTTCTTATCATTTAGCACATGGTATTTTTTGGCAGACAGGCTAAATGTTTCTTTATATTCTTTTGTCTTTTTTATTTCCGATGCATTAATCAGGTATTGGCTCCCCAAATTTTTATTTTCCGTGTTTTCAGATTTATTTTCCATATCTGTTATATCAGCCGGTTTTTCATAAAGCTGTGATATATTTGAAGATTTACTGTCATTCTTCAACTTTTTATCTCCGTAATTGGATAAGATATTTAAATCTTTTAATGGTAAATCTTCGGCAGAAACATTGACTATTTTTATATCATTCTTATTTGAGAAAATACCGGACAGCGATCTTTTTAAATCCATCTTGTTTATCATCGGATCATCGACCCCGACAATATCTATCTCATCATAACCAGCAATATCTTTGAGAATTACACTTTCATTTTGAAGAACTTTAATCCCAATGGATTCCAGCTTTTTTCTTAAAGCGGCAATATCATTTTTTCTTGAATATGACTCCCTTTTCCTGAACATGTTCTTAATAAACTCTAAAGGTTTCTTATTATAGTAATCATGAGCTCCGAAAACTGCATAAATCCCATACTTTGCCTTTAAAGGTTTTAATGTCCTGATAAGTTCATCCTGAAT
>JAJFVM010000025.1 GCA_021371805.1 bacterium | reverse complement strand
TATACTACACCATTTTTCAATTTCCTGTCAAGTGTTAAATTGATTTTTGTTATTTGTCACAGAGGCTACAATAAAGCTTATTTCTTACTGGCACACTCGGGATTTAATGTGTTCTGCAGCGATCGGATTTATCCAGGAAGTAGTAAGTCTTTGGAAAATCTTGCAGGGTATTATAAGGGCATCATTTTCACAGGAGAGGTTAAGTTATATAAGAGAAGCATCTAAAGTTATATATAAATCAAAGAACGGAAATGATAGCAAAGAGTTTGACGTCCTGGATTTTATTGCAAGCATATGCTCTCATATCCCTAATAAAAATGAACAGATCGTCATTTATTGTTTTATTTCCCAGCTGTTTGTTATTCTTAATTGTCTGTTTCTTTTAAATCTTAATTTTATGCTTGTTCCGGCTATAAAACCTGTTATCAACGACCATATATAATCTCTTGAGAAGAAATAAAAAGAAAGTTCAGCCAATTTTTTATTTGCTCCAAAGAACTTTACAATAATAAAATTAGTAATTTGACCTCCTGACAGGATAAGCATTATTAAGGGAATAGCTGAAAGAATAATAAATGTCCTGTAATCAAAAGTGCTTTTAACTCCATCAAAACCTCGGATTATGGAAATTACAAGTCCTGCAGAAAAACCAATAGCTATAAGAAATATTATCTTTATGAAACTTATTAATCCCGGCGGTATTATAAATGCAGATGAATTCTCCAGGATATAGTCAAAATAAGAATAAATTACAAAATATAATGCTGTGTTTATGAGAGAGAATATAATTAAAAACTTTTTCATTTTCTTTCTTTCAAGCCCAACTTTAAAAATTATTTTATAAAAATTACTGCTGATATATAAATATCGGACCCCAGTCATCACCGGCGATATCCGTAAGTTTTACTATATTCGAACCGTCAAAATTCATTATATATATTTCCGAATTGCCAGATACGTTGCTGTCAAAAGCTATGAGCTTATCGTCAGGAGAAATTGTCGGATGGGTATCAAATCCGGCATTATTTGTTAATCTTGTAATATTTAAACCATCGGAATTCATTATATATATTGAAGATAAGTTTTGCTCATAACCGGCAAAAGCAATATATTTACCATCTTTTGAAATATTCGGAGTTCTTTTTCTTACCCCAAAGTCAGAAATCATTGTGATGTTTGAGCCGTCAAAATCCATAAAATAAATATTTTCCGAACCCACCGCTCCTGATTCAAATATGATTTTAAATTCAAACGGATGAGCAAAGGGATGCCAGTCATCTCCGGCCGGATTAAATGTCAGTCTGACAGGGTTGCTTCCGTCTGAATTTATTCTGAATATCTCCCAGTTATTGTCTATAAATACTTCATAGAATATATATTTTCCGTCAAAAGACATTGTAGGATATCCGGCTCTGTATCTGCTGTTGGTAAGCTGTTTTTTCCCGGATCCGTCAAAATTCATTATCATTATCTGCCACGTCCCGTTAATATCAGCAGTATAAAGAATTTTCCTGCCGTCGGGTGAAACCTGGGGATACATGTCATTTGCAGGATTGTCTGTCAGCTGCGTCAAGCCGGACCCGTCAATATCCATCGTAAATATATCTTCGTTGCCGCTCTTGGCTGAGGTAAACACTATTTTCTTGACAGAAAAATCTTTTTGAGGTGCGGCTATAATATTTTCCTCAAATAAATCTTTGGAAACTGCCCATCCTTTTATCTCAACGGTTCCCTTGCTTATTTCAGATGCAAAATTATTTTCAGTAAAAATAATTGAATTTTCAGATTCCTTCTGTCCCGCAATTTTTAAATCCAGAACTATTTCCTGAGATTCACCTGTCGTTGAATTTGCATAAGCATATATTGTATGATCTGTTCCGGACTGGAGAATATTTACAGAAAGCATATAGTTGAACCCGCAATTCGTGTAAGCAGGATTATTTGTTGCCTGGGCAACATCAGCTCTTTGAGCGCCCAGAGAGGCCGATCCTATCTGTTTTCCAAATCCCTTAGGCCCGTCTATAAAGAATTCAACACTTGAAATTCCGGGGCTGTCTGAAACCGTTGTATTAATTGCCCAGCCCCCGATGTTTGTATCCGCACTAATGACGCTGCCATTAGCCGGCGTATCTATATAAAATTTGATATTTGGCGATATTTGCTTTTCTCCTGGAATGGTGACTGTTTGCCTTGAATAATCCCACCCGAATTTAGGAATGAAAGAATAGACATATAAGTTATGAACAGACCCGGGCACGAAGTTATAATTTGTATTGGTCCAGCTTAAGCTGTAACCCGAATCTGCAAATTTTTCTCCATATAATGCCGATGTTTCGGGAGAAGGCAGTCCGTATTTTGCTTCTCCGAGAAAAATACCACCACCGTCTTTTATGCCATCCAGATATACTTCAATTTTTTCAATCCCGGAGCTTTTTTCTTCGGAAACAATTGAAGATGAAGTATTATCCTGAAGAGAGCTTTCAGTTGAACCGGAAGTAGAAGATGTTGATGAAGCTGCTTCTCCAAGATTAGTTGTTAAATTTGCCTCCGGCCCGGGACCTTTTAATTTTACAGCAAACACTACAAGAAATATTGAAGCAAATAAGAATAAAATTATTACAATAATTGTGGTAGTACGCATTATTTAAATTCCGTCATTTTAATTTTATATTAACAACTTAAATAAACCGGCAAATTTTTGAATAATTTAATGATTAAATAATGTTTATAATAATATTTGGTATTGAAAATTTTTCAACCGGTATTTAAACAAAGTGAAAAGATTATATATAAATTATGAAATTTGCATTTTGTTTTCAGGTAAATATATAATAAATAGAAATCTAAGACAACCAATAATATCTTTTTAAGGATTTTTCATGAGAAAAATATTAGTTCTTGGCATGAGCCCCCTGCCATTTGAAAATGAAAAGAAAGCTTATGGCACCGGAATAAGGACATGGCAGTTTATTCTTCCCATGCTTGAAAAAGGTCATGAAATTTGTCTTACAAATTATGCCATTCCCTCTGCTTATGAAAATAATTTTAAGTCGGTATTTAATAAAGAGCAAAGCTTTAAAAACTATAAATTTATCTATAATATATTATCAAAAGAAGATTTTGAGAGCGTTTCGGTTTTATCGGAAATATTTATTGATTTTAATCCTGATTGCATTATCGGGTGCACTTTTTATCCTTCATATTTTGCATCAAAAATTCTGGATAGTCTTAAGACAGAAAAACAGGTTCCGTATTGGGCGGATTTGTTCGGGCATGTTATGGCTGAAGCTCAGGCAAGAGCTTTTATGGATAATTCCGATAGATGTCTTTTTCATTACTGGAACAGTGAATTCAATATTTTAACCAAAGCAGATATATTTTCGTGTGTTTCGCAGAGGCAGTCATATGCCCTTGTCGGAGAACTTGGGGCTGCAGGCAGGCTTAACAAGTGGACATCCGGATATGATTTTTCAAAAGTTATACCCTGCGGCATGCCTGATGAAAATTTCATTCATGAAAAAACTGTCTTAAGGGGTATGAAAAATATAAATGACGATGATTTTATTGTTTTATGGACCGGCGGTTATAATACATGGACTGATGTCGATACTCTTTATAAAGGATTAGTTGCTGCCATGAAAAAGAATCCGAAAATAAAGTTTGTCTCAACCGGCGGAGAAATCCCCGAACAGGATATTAAGACATATCCTTACTTTTTGGAACTCATAAATTCCGGTCAGTATAAAGATAATTTTTTTATGAACGGATGGATAAACGGCGGCGATGTGCCAAACTATTATTTTGAAGCTGATATAGGCATAAATATCGACAAGGATATTTATGAGGTGAAACTTGGAAGTAAAAACAGGATCCTTGATTGGATGCGGGCAGGTTTATGCGTACTGTCCTCAAATGTCTGCGAGCTTACTGAAATAATACAGACGGAAAAAATAGGCTTTACTTTTAAAGCACATGATTTTAATGACTTATCGGACAGACTGATATATTTATCACAGAACAAAGAAGAAGTTAAGGAGACCGGCCAGAGAGGTAGAAATTATGCAAAGAAATATTTTAATTTCAGCAAAACAACGGAAAGCATTATAAAATGGCTCGAAAATCCTGAATTTGCTCCTGACAAATTTAAAGACAGCGCAGTATTTTTTGAAAAGGAAGAAGCATTAAAGAACTGTAATTTGATAGTTGAAAACCAGAAAAAAATGATAACAGAAAAAGATGAAAGAATAATCGAGCTTGAAGAGATGGTTAATAAAAACTTTGTTCATAAAATGCACGGTTACCTTAAGGCTGTAAAAAGAAAATTTAAAGACAGCAGGAATACAAAGTAAATTAAAAAAAGTCAAACAGGACATATTGCATACCGGTTGTTTTATATAAAAAATATAATACAGCAATATGAATGATTGAGTTTATTAAGAATATAATATTGTAAATTATTAAATAATGATGGAAGACTGTGCTTTAATTATTATTGTCACATACAATAGTGAAAATTTTATTGAAAAATGCCTTTTTTCAATAGCAAATCAGAATTTTAAAAATTATTTTCTTCTCGTAATTGATAATAATTCCGGCGATTCAACTGTTGACAGGATAAAACAATATAAAAATGCCGAAAGCAGAATATCCTCAACTAACTTTAAACTAGTTCAGCTGAATAAAAATCTTGGATTTTCCGGAGCTGTGGATTACGGAGTATTTAATTATTTTTCTAAAAAAAGCAGGATTTCCACGGATAATTTTAAATATCTTATTCTTTTAAATCCGGATCTGATAATAGATGAAGATGCACTGATTAACCTGATTTATGCTCTTAAAACTGATAAAGAAGAAGGCTGTGAAAATTATATTGGTGCAGCAGGAGGGCTGATTCTTGATTACAGCAACGGTGAACCGTCTCATCTCGGCGGTAAGATTGATTTTAACTTTATAACCAGTCATATAAAAAATACGGATCTGATTAATTTAAACAAAATTGTTGAAAAAGATAATAATTACGTTACCGGAAAGTCTGATTTTATAGATGTGGACTATGCAACAGGAGCTCTTTTTGCGACACGGATGTTTTTGTTCTTAAAACTTGGCGGTTTTGATACCGGATACAGACCTGCTTATTTTGAGGAACTTGATTACTGTCTCAAGGTTAAAAGGCTGGGATTTGGTGTCGTGGTTAATCCATTTGCTTTTGCAAAACATTTTGAAAGCGCATCATCAGGAAAATTTTCTGATAATTTTTATTATTTTTATCACAAGAACCGTATAAGATGTGCAATCATTAATTCAAATTTTTTAAATATTTTAAAAATATTTTTTAAGTATGAAATTATCTGGCTTAAATCCAAGGCTACCAGAAATCAGATACCGGCCCTTATAAAGTCATATTTAATTAATTGGCTTTTTTGTCCTTATTATCTGATAATAAAAATTAAAAATTTTATAATAATTGCGCGATTGAAAAAGATATATGCTTGCCGAAGCTGATTGCTGTAATTTAGTTTATTATTGAAATCCGGCTATCTTAAAGAAAGCACCTTTAAATAAAGAAACAGATATATCTTATATAATTTATTAAGGAGAATATCGGCAATTTTAATAATTCAAAAATCAAAGAATAAATTTAGAATAAAAATTTTAAAAAGAAAACAGGAGCTTTTATGGAAAGAGAAGAAATTTCCAAAGATGTAACTGGAAGAAAAAAACTTCTACTTATAAGTTATGATTTTATCGGGCAGAACATGGCCGGTCCGGGAATAAGATTTTATGAACTTTCAAAAATTCTTGCAAATTATTGCGATGTTATACTGGCTTCACCTAACAGGATCGATATTGATACTCCCGGGTTTAAGACAATTATGTATGAGACCGGGAATTTTAAAACTCTTCAGAGAAATGTTGAAAATTCAGAGATGATTTTAATACAGGGGCACCTTCTTTATTATTTTCCATTCCTGAGAAATTTTAAGGGCAAGATAATAATAGATCTGTATAATCCTTTTAATCTTGAAAGCCTTGAAATGTACAGAAACGAAAATCTGTCTGAAAGAGTAAGGATTGATAAGAATAATTTAAATATTCTGAACATGCAGCTTTCGATAGGTGATTTTTTCATATGTGCGAGCGAGAAGCAAAGGGATTACTGGATCGGTATGCTTACTGCACTTGGAAGAGTTAATCCTTATAATTATGATAATGACAGTTCACTTAGAAAACTTATCGACGTTGTTCCCTTCGGGATACCGTCGGATACTCCTGAGCACAACAAAGAGATGATCCGGACTGCTTTCCCTCAGGTAAAGGCGGAAGACAAGATTGTTTTATGGGGCGGCGGCATATGGAACTGGCTTGATCCTCTGACCGCAATAAAAGCAATGTGGGAACTTACCAGGCACCGCACTGATGTCAAGATGATATTTATCGGAATCAAACATCCTGATCCGAAACTCCCCGAAATGCAAAAGTGTATTGAGGCGATTAATTTAAGCAAAGAACTGGATTTACTGGGCGAGTATGTATTTTTTAATGAGTGGACTCCTTATGATTTAAGGCAGAACTTCCTTCTTGAATCTGATCTGGGATTATCAATTCATCAGAAAAGGATCGAAACAGAGTTTTCATATAGAACCAGGGCAATGGATTATATATGGGCAAGGCTTCCGATTGTTACCACGGAGGGTGATTCGATTGCTAAGCTTGTAAAAGAAGAAAACATAGGAGAAGTCGTAAAATATGAAAATGCCCAGAATCTTTCAAGGGTCATGGACAGTATTTTGTCAAACAAGAGCTTAAGGGAAATATATAAAAAAAATCTGCAAAAAATAGCTCCAAGATTTACATGGAATAATATAGCCAAACCACTTATTAAGTACTGTCTGCAGGCTGATTATGCTTCAGATAAGAAAAAAATGCTGGAAATGTTAAATATACAGAACAGGAAGATGATAAATATCGTAAAGGAAAATATGGAAGGTATCACAAACGCATTGTTTATTACGGATAATAAGTTCAGAGATACCCAATATATTGATGAAAACGAACTTGGTAAAGTATTTTTCATCGAAATAAATGAGGATGCCAGGAACCAGAAGAAAGATTCGTATATTCAGGAAGTACTTGGAAGCATAAAAAGTGCAATAATGAAAAGAACGAATTTTGATACCGTTATAGTAAATAATGTTTTTTACGGAATCACTCCAAAATTTTTTTATGATTTGATAAGTATAATTAACTTAAGACTGAAAAATGACGGGGTTTTATTCTTCTCCATTCCTGAAAAAAAGGGTCTGAGCCAGTTTGTTAATTCAAACAGCAAATCATTTAATGATTCTGATGCCATTGATAATTTTACGATTGAATATATGTTGAAAAATACCGGATTTGAAATTATTGAAAAGGGGGCTTATGAAAGATATGATGATAATTCCAAATTTGCCCAGAATTATTCGGGACTTGGAGAAATATATGGCAAGAATGAATTATTTGAACTATTTGATATAAAGTTCAAGCAGGATAATTTCAGAGAGCTTAAACTTCTCAGCAAATTTGATATTTTAAATTCTGATGAACTTAATATAGATAAAACCGTAAAGGGTAAGTTCAGGAAATATATCTACATGCTGACAAGTTTGTATTTTGAAAATATGCGGAAAAGCTTTAATGAAGTAATGAAATCCATTAATAATAATATCCATATTCAGATAAATTCCGAAATAAATGAACTTAACAGAAAAAACAGGGAAAGACTCATACTCATTTATTTCAATATATTCAAGCAGCTTGAAACAGAAGTTAAAAATCTGGGTTATGATATTGAAGAGCTGAAGAATATGATTGAAAAAGTTAAGATAGAGTCCGGGGAAGAGACGAATACGGAAGGCAGGATTGATATTCTTTTAAAGGATTTTGAAAACATAGATTTGATACTCGGCCTTCAAATCTCAAACAGATATTACCTTGCAAGAAAACTTTAGCAGCTTATTTTTAAACAGGTTTAATTCCAAATAATAATTTTTCTTACTTTGAAAGGTTTTGATTGAGAGAAGCTCCTTTGCCTTTTGTATCAATTATAACGGTAAATTACAACGGCATATTTTTTTTAAAAAAGTTGTTTGATTCAATAAATAATCTTAATTATCCCAGGGATAAATTCCAGGTTATAATGGTCGACAATGCCTCAAAGGATGGCTCGATTGATTTCGTGCGTAAAAATTATCCATTTGTTGAAATTCTGACTTTGGAAAAAAATCTTGGTTTTGCCGGCGGCAATAATGCCGGAGTAAAACTTGCAAGAGGTGATTATATTGCTTTTATAAATAATGACTGCGTGGTGGAACGTGAGTGGCTTATAAATATGTTGTTATCTTTAAGGCAGAAAGAGAAAGAAGGACTTAAAATCGGCGGGGTGGGGTCCAAGGTATATTTTTATTTTAAATATATTCCTGTCAGGATAGTTATGGAAGATTTAAGTCCGCAGAAAAACGAATCTGACAAAGAAAACGGATATTACGGGATCATAAGACAATTAAGAATTAAGGACGAAAGTATTTATCAAGACACCGGCAATAAAGCTGATGATAAAATTGACAGCCGCAATTTACTTAAGTTTGCAAACAATAGTTTTAAGTATGTAAATGGGTTTTTTGATCTTCAAAAAGATTTAAATAAAAACATTATAAGAAAAATAAAAAGGGAAGCTTTGATTGCTGTCCCGGTTGTTGAGACCGGCAAAGATTTAAGTCTGGAGATAGAAATGGCATTTCTCAAGCCTGATACTAATTTAAGAATTCTGTGTGAGAGTGAAGAGATATTTAATCTTCAGGGTAATGATTTTTATGGTAATGAAGAAGCCTTAATAAATAAAGGCATTTATGAAGGCAATAATCATAAGGATTTAAACATAAATAAAAATTCTGAAAGCAAAACCGGTATTAGTAAAAATGATGTCAAAAAATCAATTGGCAGTTTATTATTCAGAAAATTTGATTTAAAAATACCTGAAAAAAAAATTGTTCATGCAAAAGATATGATCAATAGCTGCGGAAGTATGATAAACAAATCCTTTTATGCAAGGGAAATAGGCTACGAATCTATTGAAGAAAATATTTCAGATGAACCGTCTGAAGTTTTTGCTGTTCCCGGATCAAGTTTTATGGTAAAAAAAGAGGTAATATATGAAACAAAACTTTTTGATGCAAAATTTTTTACTTATTATGAAGATATAGATTTTTTTTGGAGGGCAAGACTTAAAGGCTGGAGGTTCTTTGTGGAGCCCAGATCTATTGCAAGGCACTTCCACTGCGGATCCGGTCAGGAGTGGTCATACAGTTTTACTTATCATGTTTTAAGAAACAGGCTTTTGATGATATATAAATGCGGCTGGCCGCTTGGTTTTTTAAAAAATTATTTAAGTTTTTGTACTGCGGCATTAATAAATTTTGTTTACCTTATTATAAGCAAACTAAAAGGAAAAAGCCTTGATAAAATTGATATCATGATAAGAGTCAAAATATTTTTTGAATTTTTTATCTTAATGGTTTGCTTTCTTGGACAAAGGATAAATGTAAGGAGAGGATCAATAGTGTCCGATAAGGAAATCAAGGCATGGCAGAAAAATTTTTAATGTTTTAATTAAGGATATTTGCTATTAATAGATAATCGGAACATGTGTTAAAATCGTGTTCCGGAAATGTTGTAAAAAAATTTTAATAATTACGCAAACAATATGGAATAAACGTTCTTCAGCGTTTAATATTATCTGACAGAGTTATTTAAGCAAATACCAACCAAAGGAAAAAGCTTATGCTTAAAATCGGGATATATGACAGATACTTAAATACATTTGGCGGTGGAGAAAGATACAGCTGCAAGATGGCTGAAATTCTTTCCAGGGAAACTTCATACACGGTTGATCTTATTACCGATATTTACAGCAATCTTGATAATGTTTCAAAACGGCTTAATCTTGATTTGAGTAAAGTTAATTTGAAAATATTTCCTTTCATATCCGATGATTATGCATCAAAGATTACAAGCGAGTATGATATTTTTATCAATGCCACATATCTTAGTTCACTGCCTGCAAGTGCCAAGTATAATATTTATTTATGCTATTTCCCTACACCCTTTGACTCGGATTTTAAATTTCTGCATAAGTTTCTTTTGTTATTTTTCAGGTTGCCGGCTATCTGGCTTTTTAAAATGGCAAATAAAATAATCCGGACTTCCAATGTTTTTGATGTCAAAGAAGGATTGTACGATGTTAAAAGATTCATGCTTAAACGCGGCAGCTGGAGTTCAGGCAAGGTGCTTCTAAGGATAAAAGACTTCAGTCTGAAAAATATTTATTTTGGAAAAATAAATTTAGGTTTTAAAAATCCTTCCTCCTCCGGAATTTCAGATATGAATATTACCGTCAAAGTATTTTCACATGCACAAAATAAATTTTACGGGAATAACACAATTAATAATGCGGATATTGAAGATTATGATAATTTATTTTTTGAAAAAAAATTTCAGTTAAAAAGTGAAGAAAGAATAAATCTGGAAATTCCCTTAAATACAGAAAAGGGAAACTTTATTTTAATAACTTCAGATACCTTTATCCCATCTCAAATCAATAATGAAGTCCTGGATTCAAGGATACTTGGAGTTGTTTTATATGATAATAACAGGCTGAGCTTGTTCGAAAAAATTATACTTAAAATTCTGGGATTTATACCCTTGTTTTTAATTACTTACCCTTCAAAACTTAGATTTCTTAATACCTATCATGAGATACTGTCGATATCTGATTATTCTTATTTCTGGATTAAAAAACTATGGGGCAGAGAAAGTAAAATTCTGTTTCCTCCGGTGGATACCGGAAGTTTTTACAGCAGCAGCAAGGAAAGAATTATTTTAAGTGTCGGGAGGTTTTTCCCGGAGCATCATAATAAAAAGCAGCTCGAGCTTGCACAGGTATTTATAGAGCTTTGCAGACAGCATCCTGAAGAAATCAGAGGCTATGAACTGGTTCTTGCTGGCGGTCTTGAAAACAAAAGAACTCATCTTGAGTATGTTGAGAAGATAAGAGAAATATCGTCCGGATATCCGATAAAGATAATTACAAATATCACATGGGGAAATCTGACAGAGGTCTTTGCTAAAGCGGAAATTTTCTGGCATGCAGCAGGGATTGGCGAAGATGAGCAAAAGCATCCTGAAAAATTCGAGCATTTCGGAATAACTACCGTTGAAGCAATGGCGGCAGGCTGTATTCCGATTGTAATAAATAAGGGAGGGCAGAAGGAAATTATCAAAGAAGCTGTAAACGGATTTAAATTTGAAAACTTCAGCGAGTTGAAGGAAAAAACGCTGATGGCAATTGAAAATCCGCTGAAGCTGGTTGAAATAAGAGAAAATGCAAAAAGGGATTCAGAATTATATTCAAATGAAGTTTTTAAAAAAAATCTTCTTGAAATTATAAATAATGCAAAAGATGCTTTAAATAAAAAAACCTGATTTGAAAACAGGTTATTTAAAATGTGAATTATAAAAAATGATGGATATCAGTTTTATAGTAGTAAATTACAACAGTTTAGTTTTTATAAAAGATCTGTTAAAAAGTTTTGAAATTCTTAACGAGGCAAAAAATACAACAGATTATGATTTAAAATCAGGTTTTTACGGATCAGATATTTTAGAATGGGAAATAATAATTTTTGATAACGGTTCTGATGATGGAAGTACTGATTTTATTAAAAAAGTAGCAGAAAAAAATACAAACATTGTTTTAATCAGGTCAAAAACAAATGTTGGATTTTGCAAAGGGTCCAATGAAGGTGCAAAAATCGCATGCGGGAAATACCTTGTTTTTTTAAATCCTGACACAAAAATAATAAATAAGGATATCGGAAGCATAATTAATTTTGTTGTTGAAAAAGAAACAAATGGAGAAAAAATCGGGATAATCGGTGTGAAAACTATAAATGCTGACAACACTCTCCAGTATAGCTGCAGATCATTTCCGACAATCGCAAGACAGTTTTTTGAAAGTTATTTTCTTTTTAAACTTTTCAGGAGATCCAGGCTTTTCGGTTCATATTTTATGACATGGTGGGATCATCAAAGCAATATGGAAGTAGACTGGGTTGCAGGATCATTTATGTTTATCAGAAAAGAAGTGTTTAAATTAATCGGGGGATTTGATGAAGATTTCTTTATGTACAGTGAGGATACCGACATATGCTTTAGATTAAAAAGAAAGGGATATAAGAATTATTACTTTGCCTGCTATGACATAATGCATATTGACAGTGCCATATCCTCAAGGAATATGGTAGTAAGGGAGCTTGGAATATGGAGAAGCAGGAGACTTTACTTTAAGAAAAATTACAGTGAACTTTTTGCACGTATTGTAAGCACTTTTTATTGTTTAGGGATTTTAAACAGGCTGTTATTATTTTTTATTTTATATATATTTACCCTCAATAAAAGTTCAAAAACAAGAATAAACTTATATGCCCAAACATTAAAACTTTATTTTCAGAGCTGACCGGAAATACCTGTTATTTATTATCCGGATGACTTTAATATTATTTAAATTTTAAATATAAATTGCAACTCTTTAATCTTTACTTTTTTTTTACGTTTTTACCTCTCTTTTTTACATTACAAAAATAAGCTCATGATTATAATATATTTGTATATTTTTCAAATAATATAAAGCATTGA
>JAJFVM010000023.1 GCA_021371805.1 bacterium | reverse complement strand
TGCTGAAAGCGCATTAAAAGAGATTATTGATTAAACAGCGAATTAAAACTGCATTTTTCCAAATAAATTTATAAGAAAATTTCCGAAATCACCATTTAGCAAACCATATAAGATAAAATATCGACAAAATGTTCACATGTTTCTTTAACTGACTTTTGCTGTTGATCGGGGAAATGACTTGATTTTCTTAAGGTTCCAAAATTGTTAAATTAAACTCCGAAGAAAAATTTTCAAAGTCTGCGGATATCATGTGTGCAACGTTCAAGAATCTTTCCGCTCACGATAGAATCCCGCACAGCATGGCGTGTTTCTCCTCCAATATCAAAATGTTCCTCGTCAAGTGCTTTCCTGGCAATACTAAAAGCAATCGGTATTGTGATTTCCGCTTTGTACAAATCCGCTATATCATAAACAAAAGATCGCTCGTGTCCTGTATGGATAAATCCGAGTCCCGCTGCACACCCAAGCGCAACAATCACACTATGAACCAATCCGTAGAGACAAGCGTGAGCCGCGCTCAATGCCTGATTGACCATGTCGCTGCTCTCAAAGTTGTCCGGATTATATTCACGTCCATTCCATGGTACGCCAAATTCCTTTGAGGCTGTTCAGTATATATTGCGAACTCTTGCTCCCTCTCGTCCTCGCAGTTGTTGAATTGTTAGCCCGGAAATATCTTTTCCGTCAAAGTGCATTTCATACATTTTGCGAGCTACAGCTGCACGTGTCCGTACATTTGTTTATTATAAAGTAAAGAAAATAAATCTATAATAGAAATTAAATAAGCAGTAAATATTCCAATGGAATTTTTACTATGAAATCCTCAACAAGTTCCAAATTTCTGCTTCCAAAAACCAGTCCATATTTATCATTTACCTTTTTCTTTGTATTTAATATCTGGAAAATCTCTTCTTTGTTAAATCCTATTTCTATTATAATTTTTTTTCTATCTTTGCCAGTTAAAATAAAATCTGCCCCGCCATCAGATATATCATAAGCCAGGCCTGATGATAATTTATTCTTCAGGTCTTTCTGATATAATAGTGCAAAATAGTCTTCCAGTTTTGTTCCTTCCTGATTTGATGAAAAGAAATTATCAAGAATTGCACTTCTTAGTGTGGGACTTGCAAAAAGAAACTTTGGTGTTTTTCTTGCAGCGCCATAAGATCTTCCAAGACTTGAAACTTTTATAATTAAACCGCCCATAATCAACACTTCTATAATTGCATCAAGTGTTCTAAATTCCGGTATTTTTAAGCTCTGCTGCAATTTTTCATAACTTATTTTTCCTGAACCTGCTAAAAGAAAAATTAGTGAGTTTATTTTACTGATGGTTTCGGTTTTAAAAGTTTTTAAAGGAATTATGTCTTTTATTATTATGCTGTTAATAACATTTTTTACCATCTCAATTGCTTCGGTTTTTCTTGAGATTTTAATTGTAAATGGAAAACCTCCTGTTTCAAAATAATCCTGTCTGATACTTAAAGGAATATTTAAGTGCAGTTTTTCAATCTGGCTTTTTTTGTTTTTTAATTCTTTATAAACACTTGCTGCTTCAGAAGAATTAAAAATTATTTCTTTGAGTTCTGAGAATTGCCCGGCTGGAAAAATTTTATGTTTTATATTTAAATATTCAGTAAATTTTAATGGAAAAATTTCCTTAACGGTCACTCTTCTTGAAAGATCAGGATTCATTTTTAAACTAATTGCTGATGAACCTGTTGCTATTAATAAAATATTACTATGGCTTTTTGTCCTGTCGAAGATGCTTTTAAGGAAAAGTCCCCAATTTTCATCATAGTGAATTTCATCTAAAAGCAGTATGATCTTTTTTTTAAGACTTTCAAAAATAAATTCATTTAAATGTTCATAAAAATTAAAAAATTCATTTAGTGAAATATTGTTTAGCTTAAGGAAACTGACATCAATATAAATTATTTCTTCAATTTTTTTTAAATTTTCCAGAAGGAAATAATCATTTGATGATATTAATTTTTCAATTTTTAATATCTGCATTAAAAGAGTAGTTTTACCTACTCCTCTTATACCAGGCATTAATATAATTTTTTCATGTTCTTCTAATTTGTCTGATATAAATCTTTCAATTATTTTTTTAAATTCTGAGAAAATATTCCGAGTGGGGAAAAGTTTTTTTTCTTTATCATATATGTACCCTTCCATGAGGCTTCGCAACCTTTCCTGCCACTTAAAATAAAACTCTTTTATTTCCAGTTCTTCCATATTTCAGATTGTATCATAATGCTGACTAAATTGGTAAACAGATTGTATTATAATGCATACTGTTTGTCAATAAATAAAAAATTAATTCGTAGCTCTGACAAAATCTATATTAGAAATAAAGTCTAATGATGAAGTACTCTTGACAGATGATAGCTTATATACTATCATCTAATCCATGGAAAAAGATCAGCTATCTAATCCGAAAAATGTCAAATTTGATGATTTACTGAAAATATATATGAAATATTTCGGGAATCCCAGAATAAGGGGCAGTCATCATATTTTTAAAACACCGTGGAAAGGTGATCCCAGAATAAACATACAAAAAGAAGGAAAAATGGCTAAGCCATATCAGGTAAAGCTTATATTAAAAGCATTGGAAAAATTGGAGATGGAAAATGAAAACAAATAAATTAATTGAAAAATATACTTATAGAGTAGAATGGTCTGAGGAAGATAAATTGCATATTGGCCGATGTCTTGAATTTCCGTCACTGCTTGCGCATGGGAATACTGCTGAAAGCGCATTAAAAGAGATTGAAAAAGTTGTTGAAGAAGCTATAGCATGGATGCGGGAAGAAAATGAAGAAATACCACAGCCATTCGGATTAAAAAAATATAAAGGCAATTTAACACTTAGGGTACCTGCTGAGGTGCACAGGAAATTAGCAATAAAATCAGCAGAAGAAGGAGTATCAGTTAACCAGTACATTCTATCAAAAATATCCTGATCTGATATATACGCTTTATAACAGCAAATACATATTAAAAAGATTTGGGACTGACTATTTTTGATTGTTTTCCCCTTAATCAAATATTCGCATTTATCCTTTAAACAGCCAGATATGAAATATTAAAAAGTAATGATAAAGAAATTTTAGTCAGTAAAACTTTTACACACAATGGTCTGGCTTATAATTTTAAATATCATCGACCAAAATTAGAAATACTGTGCCAAGATGACTTGTTTAAGCCTTTAACTAAATATCTTAAAAATTTGGAAAGTGGTTGTCCTGAATTTTTTAATAATATTGAAAATCGTTGCTCGCAAATCAAAATTAAATTAAATATTAAAAAAGAAGGCAGATACAATAATGCCTGTAAATTAGCTGACTTAGCTCTTAAATCCTGCTCCAGCAATTTGGAAAGACATTCTGCTGTTGAAAACTTCATGCTTATTAATGATTCTTCCACTATTAAACCCATAATTAATTTTAATATTTTCTTTTACTTTTTTCTTTTACTTTTATTAAAAAAAGCATTGT
>JAJFVM010000247.1 GCA_021371805.1 bacterium | reverse complement strand
TGCCCAGAGCAATGTAGAATCCGAACTTGCAAGGCTTAAGGCCGAAGCAGGAAAAGGGCCTGAAAAAGTGAAAACTGGAGAAAAAGGTACGGACGAAAGAAAGGAGGTCTGAAGATTGATAATCAGGATTATGGGTGAAGGTCAGTATAGGGCACCTGAAGCTCTCTGTGACGAGTTGAACCAGATTGATAACCGGATCGTGGATCTGGTTAATGAAGGAAAAGTCGAGGAATTCCGAAGCGAACTTGCCAGACTGATCTCCCAGATAAAGGAAAGAGGGGAGCCTGTTGAAGCGGAAGAGCTTTTAAAGTCCGACATTATCGTACCTCCTGAGGACCTGAGCTTTGAAGAAGCAAAAGACGTGTTTAAAGGCTCAGGAATCTTTGAGGATTGAAGCTGTAACCTAAGAACAATCAAGAACAAATCCAGGAACAAGCCCTAAAACAAATCTACGAATAAATCTAAAAAATAATTTTTCGGCACCGAAAATAAGAATTAGCAGGCCGTAAAGGCCTGCGTTCACCGAATAATCATCACTGGAACCCTTGAATGCCTTACGACTTTTTCTGCAACACTGCCAATCAGAAATTTTTTGATACCTGTAAGACCATGTGTGCCCATTACTATAAGGTCAATATTGTTTTCCTGGGCATATTCAAGGATCTTATCAGCAGGAATGCCTTTCAGGAACACGGGCGTAACTTTAACCCCGATTTCTTCTCCCATTCTTTCCACATCGCCAATTGCAGCGCTCCCTTTCTCCGTAAGAGATTCTTCCAGTCCTTCACTCCAGCCTTTAACCGTTCGCGTAATTACTGCATGCTGAGTTGAAATTACATAAAGGGCATACACTTCAGCGCAAGCTGTCTTTGCAAGCTTCATTCCATAAGAAGCCGCTTTTTCCGCATACTCCGAGCCGTCGGTTGCAATCAAAATTCTTTTGAAATGACTCCCTTCCATTTTATCCACTCCCTTTTATGATACGATAAAATCATATTTTTTATTCTTATTTTAAAATTCATCTGTTCTTATTTTAGTTAATCTGTTTGTATTTTAGTTAATATTTTCTTATTTTAATCAATGTGTTCTTATTTTAGTTAATCTGTTCTTATTTTAAAGTTAATCTGTTCTTATTTTAGTTAATATGTTCTTATTTTAAAATTCATCTGCTCTTATTTTAAAATATATCACTTTTTATTCTTTATTTAAAAATGAATGTTATATTGAACTGCAATATCAAGCTGGAACGCTTTATAAAAAATATATTTATCATGTGTAGGGTGTCAAAAACTCTGGAAAAAATCTGTATAAAAATGACTGTTGACAAGATTTGTTCAATATATTCTAAACTATATATTTAAGATTTAAATCAGAGGTTTTATTTAACAGTGGATAATATTTGTTCAATGTATTCTAAAGTATGGTCTGAAATTTAAACAATAATATTTTAATAAATGAAAAGCACCGAATATTTTAATCGAAACTCGGAGTTAAGGTGGTAGATTTTGTCAAAAAAACGAATTTTAGTCGTCCTGCTCATTCTTGCAGTATTTCTCAGCTTTGGCTGCACCGGTAAAGATGGAACGAAATTATCGGTTTCAAATAATGAGACTGAAATAAATGTAAGTTTTCCTGAGTCAGGTAATGACAGCTGGTGCCCTGTAGGTTCTCAGCTTCAGGTCAAAGATCCAGCTACCGGAAAAAATCTGAATTTGACAATTACCGGAACTGAAAAATTTGAAAACAAAACTCTTTGTAAAGCTTGTGTGGAAACCGGTACTGAAGGAAATACTTCCCGATTCGAATATATGTGGTCTGAAGATAAGAATACTACGGTCTGGACAAAATACGACAAGGATG
>JAJFVM010000135.1 GCA_021371805.1 bacterium | reverse complement strand
ATCCGGAAGCTTGAATAACCCGGTATATCTTGAAACACAGTATTCAGCAAAAGCACCATTTACAGAAACACCCGGTGTAGTGCCGTTTTCACATAAATGAGTCTGGCCTTTTGCACATGAAATACAAGCATTGCAATTCTGGACAGGATTTACGACGACTCTGTCGCCAGGTGCAAATAAACCAAGCATTGCCGGTACTTTTCCTACCTCTACTACTTCACCTGTAAATTCGTGGCCCAGTACTATCGGTCCTTTGCCGCTTGCAGTACCTACAGGTGATAAACCATAATAATAAGAAATATCTGACCCGCAGATCCCGCAATTCTTAACTTTTACAAGCACATCAATATCACTTGCTTCAGGTATCGGAATTTCTTCCAAATACATTTTTTCTGCCTCATAAAAAACCTGAGCTTTCATTTTACCTTTCAATTTACCCTCCTTAGAAACCTATTTGATATATTTATCAATTAATTTATCAAGAAATATTTTGCAGTCAGCAGTTACTTCAAGAGCTTTTGGCCAAAAACAAAGATCAATTGTCCACCAGTCGTCTTTATAGCCTGCATCAATTATTGCCGGTATAATCTCATCGAAATTAAGAAGTCCCGTTCCAAGAGGAGCATGCGTGCTTGTGTTATTATCGTGGAGTGTACCGTCTGAATCTATAAGATGAATGGCGCCTATTTTCCCGGTAAGCATGTATAAAAACTGAACAACTCCTTTTGGTAGTATTTCCTTTTTCCCCATATGCCTTGCGCCAACAACACTGGACATGTAAGCATGGCAAGAATCAAACATGATTAAAAAATTAGGATGATCGACTTTGTAAACCATTCTTACAACTTCACTTGGCTTATTGAATAAAAATCCCGGTTCAAATTCCCATACAAGCTTTACACCCTCTTTGGCACAAACATCTGCTGCCTTGTTCCAGATTGATGCAACTTTTTCAAAGCATGTTTCATAGTCCATTCCTCCGGGAATTCCTGTAGGAGGATCAACTGTTTCAACTCTCAGTTTAGGTATATTTAAATCAACACAAAGCTCGAGATTATCTTTAACTGCTTTAATATAATCCTCTTCCTTGGAGGTTGCTGGCGAAGGAGCGGGAGCAGCTACGCCAGACAAGCCAAGATGATATTTCTCAAGCAGTTTTTTCACCTTCATCCTTTCTACTTTAGTATTTGCAGGAAGATGAGGAGGGAATGCTCCAAGTTCAAATCCATCAAAACCAAGTTCGGAAATTCTTTTTAATACATCTTCAAGAGGTATAGGGGCTTCCGAATAACCCCCCCAGATATATGCCCATCCTCCGATTGATGTTTTCTTAGCCATTTTTTGCTCCTTTAAGAATTAATTACTATTTTAAAAATAAATCTTTAAGTCTAACTGTTTAAAATAACAAAAATAATTTTTTAAAAAGACAGTCCTATTTAATCCAATAAAAAACACGTCATCTTTTATATGGTTTTATCCTTGGAGCATCAGTGTTAATATCCGGTCCGAAAAATTTAATGATAAGCAAATCTTCTTTGCCTTCATTTTTTACAGTTAGAGGTTTTACAGCTCTGTCATGAGAAACAAGAAGCTCATCACATTCAAAATTATTGGCTTCTATTTTATGCCCATCATAAGTCCCTTTCCCTCTCCATACCAGAACGCTGTATACACCTCTTTCCTGTGAAATAAATAACTGACCCGGTTTTACAACAAGTCTTTTCCCTGAGAATTTTGTGGTATTGTAATAAATCCAGTGTTCGGTCCCGCCATCCTGTTTTGTTTCTTCAATAAGGATGTTTGCAAGATGGTGATTTTCATAAAAGAAAGGATCTCCGCTTTCAGGCCAGTTTATCTGATTAAGTATTACTCTTTCCCCATATTTTTCCCTGTCTTCTTTTCTGACATCCTTAAATAAAAGTTTTTCTTTTGAAATTATTTTACCTGCATTAAGAGCCTGAAGCATTGCAAAAACATCAGAGTCTTCCTGAAGCTCAATAGTAACAGCAGTTCCGGGTGCATGCAGGACTCCGGATGGAAGAAAGAACCCTTCACCCGGGACATTAAGATATGCACGCGAGTGCTGAAGAATCATATCGTCCTTCCATTCAACAAGATAAGGAAGCAGCAAGTCATATTTCTTTTCATCGACTATGTAAGGATGAACTCCAAAAAAAGTCTCAGGATGCGGTCCGGTATCGACATCTTCAGGAAAGTAGTATGCCTCATCTTTTGAGTTTCTTCCAACAAGATGGGCATCTTTTTCCATCTGGTGAATATGATAAGGAAGCCTGGCTCCGAAATCATAGATCTTACATAGTCTTTCAAGACCTTTATGAGTCTTTGAATATTCCTTGCCCATTATCAGGTCTGGAGCAGCATCAACTGCTGCCTTTAAAGTTACCTGCCGGTTGATTTCAAGATTTGCCAGATAGCTGTATCCTTCGTCCTCAGGGCCTATGGCATTATCAGCCTTTGTTACCGAGGCAAGCCATCTTTCGCAAATAAAGCCTCTTTCTCCCACATCATATTCTTTTTCAGGAAGTCCTAGCCGTTTACCAGGCGGCAGGAAATCACGGGCTACCCATGCAGGTTTTAAATTAAGAATACCGTTTCCTTTTTCAAGTGCCTTACTTACAATCTCTGTTATATCAGCCATTTCCCCTCCAAATTATCTATGAATAATACAAAACATTATAATTAAAGAAATTATGCATATTGCTTAATTAAATTAACTTAAAAGCCCTTTCAAAAATTTCAAACCTTTTTCTGCAAGCACAAAATCACTTTTTTCGGTTTGTCTCCAAATGGAAGCTGCTTTTGCTATAACTTTATTTTCAGGTGTGAACGATTCTATGACCACCCATTTATTATAATTGATCCTTCTAAGAGCATCGGCTATGGATTTCCAGTGAACCTGGCCGGTGCCAGGGGCACCCCTGTCATTTTCACTTGCATGAAACATATACAGCAAATCACCTGCGTCCAGCACTGCCATCGAAGAGCTCTTTTCCTCAACAGCCATATGAAAAGTATCAAGATGAATCTTTAAGTATTTGCTTCCTACGTCTTTAACCATCCTTACTGCATCTTTGCAGATATTAATAAAATCCGTTTCAAATCTGTTAAGCGGCTCTATTGCAATAAATACTCCGTATTTTTCTGCCCACTCGCAGGCTTTGCCTAAATTTTCAACCACCGTATTCCATTGAGCCTTTCTTTCATTTTCCGGTACCATATTTGCACGGCCTACGGCAGAATAAACGGGACCCACAAATAAATTGCAGTCAAGTTCAACACAGGCTTCAAGACAATCTTTTATATAAGCAAAACCACCCTCGATATATTCTTTTTTCGGTCCTCTGATATCTCTGTCTTCTCCGAACAATCCGCATATGGAGGAACAAACCAAATTGTTTTCTTTAAATATTTTTAGAGCTTTTTTGTAGTCAATATCACCTTTCTTTTCCAGCGCAATCTCTACACCCTCAAAACCCATATCGCTGAATTTTTTTGAAAGGCTTTTAACATGTTCATCTGTACAAGTCCCTGTAAATAACAATGTATTTATTCCGAATTTCATCTTTGGCCTCCGGTAATTATTTAATTATTAAGCATTATCAGAATAAAATTTGCCGCAATTTCTATAACTGCTGACATTACTTAATTTATTTATACTCAAAAATTATTCAAAAATACAAGACTCTTTTTTTCCTGTTTCTGCAGACTTAAGAATTGCATCACATATGACAGCATTTCTGTAGCCATCTTCAAAAGTACCTACATAAGGTTCAAGAGGTTTATCTTCCATTATGGCATTAACCATATTATAAGCAGTGTGAACAAAAGTATTTTCCCAGCCTATAATATGACCATGAGGCCACCATTTATCATAATAAGGATGAAATGATTCTGTCACGCTTACACAATGGAACCCTCTCGTATCAGCAGGTTTCTCATCAGCCCAGTATACATGCAGATTATTCATATTCTCCAGATCCCACCATATACTTCCTTTTTCTCCGTTAATTTCGATAATATTTGAATTTTTTCTTCCTGCTGCAAATCTTGAAGATTCTATTGTTCCGATAGCATTATTTTCAAATTCAACAACTGATGCAAAAGCATCGTCAACATCAACTTTTTCTTTTTTCTTTGTGGACTCGTCATATCGCTCATTAATAAATGTTCTGCTTACTGACATAACGGATTTAAATTCACCGCATAAAAAT
>JAJFVM010000239.1 GCA_021371805.1 bacterium | reverse complement strand
TCTAAGCGCAGTATCGGCAAGACCTTGTCTTGCACCATGGGTTGATAAGAAGTATTCAAGAACAGTAAGACCTTCCCTGAAGTTTGATTTAATAGGTCTGTCAAGAATATCTCCCCTTGCATTTGCAACAAGTCCTCTCATCCCTGCAAGCTGCCTTAACTGTTTGATATTTCCTCTTGCACCTGATGTTGCCATCATATATATAGGGTTGAATCTGTCAAAATTTCTTTCCATTGCTTCAGCAACAGCTTCATTGGCTTCGGACCAGCTTTGTATTACTCTTTCATGTCTTTCATCATCGGTAATCATACCCTGCTGATAATAACTTTCAATCTTAGCTATATTATCTTCAGCATGTTTTAAGATTTCTTTCTTCTTCGGCGGTACAATAATATCGTCTATACCTATTGTAAGCCCTGATTTTGTTGAATACTTAAAACCTAATTTTTTAACATTATCAAGAACCTCCACAACGGAATAGTTGGGATATTTTCTGATGCACTTGTTGATTATTGAAATAAGTTCCTTTTTGGCAACTTCCTTATTAATGAATTCGAAATCTTCAGGCAAAGCTTCATTAAACATTATTCTTCCGACAGTAGTTTTTAATACCCTGTCATTTATTTTTACCTTTATCGGAGTATGAAGCTTTATAAAACCATAGTCATAATCTCTCAGTGCTTCTTCACTGTCAGAATAATATTTTTCCCTGCCATCGCTTTTTATTCTTTCGGATGTCATGTAATAAACCCCTAAAACCATATCCTGGGACGGAGTTGAAACAGGCTCACCGTTTGCAGGTGAAAGTATATTATTGGAAGCGAGCATTAAAATAATTGCTTCAGCCTTTGCTTCATTGGACAGCGGAACATGCACAGCCATCTGGTCGCCGTCGAAGTCAGCATTAAACGGAGGGCAGACAAGTGGATGAATCTGGATTGCCTTTCCTTCAACAAGAGTAGGCATGAAAGCCTGTATTCCAAGCCTGTGAAGTGTAGGAGCTCTATTTAACAGCACAGGGTGGTTTTTGATTACTGCCTCCAGAATATCCCATACTTTCTCATCTCCTCTTTCAACCATAATCTTGGCACTTTTTATATTTGTTGCATGACCTTCATCAACAAGTTTTTTCATTACGAAGGGCTTAAATAATTCAAGTGCTATCTGTTTTGGAAGTCCGCACTGGTCAAGCCTTAAGTTTGGGTTAACTACAATTACCGAACGGCCGGAATAGTCAACTCTTTTCCCAAGTAGATTCTGCCTGAACCTTCCCTGCTTGCCTTTAAGCATGTCACTTAAAGATTTAAGAGGCCTATTGCCTGCACCTAAAACCGCTCTTCCTCTTCTGCCGTTATCAAACAACGCATCTACCGCCTCCTGAAGCATACGTTTTTCATTGTTTATGATTATTTCCGGTGCGTCAAGTTCAAGTAATTTTTTAAGCCTGTTATTCCTGTTTATTACCCTTCTGTATAAATCATTTAAATCTGATGTTGCAAACCTGCCGCCGTCAAGCTGAACCATGGGACGAAGATCCGGAGGAATAACCGGAAGCACATCAAGTATCATGTATTCCGGTTTGTTGTTTGTATTAACAAAAGAAGAAAGTATCTTCAGTGTCTTGATGGCTTTGCTTCTTTTTTGTCCTTTAGATGTTTCAATTATAAGCTTCAGCTCTTCTACTTCTTTTTCGCAATTAATATTCTTAAGAAGCTCTTTAACTGCTTCGGCACCCATGCCGCCTTTAAAATATGCACCGTAAATTTCTTTTAGCTTTTTAAAGAGATTTTCATCAGAAATAAGCATCTTTTCTTCAAGATTTTGAAACAGTATCTGAGCTTTTTTAACGATCTCTATATGCTCCTGATAGATTTCCCCTTCTTCTTCCAGAAGTTTTTCATTTTCCTTTATTATCTTGGCAATTTTGGCTTCAACATCTTTTTCAGATTCAAGCTCGCTGTCGTCAAAAGCTTCAAGTTCAGTAAGCAGCTCGCCTTCACGGTATCTTCTAAGAAAATCTTCGTTATTATCCTTAATCCCCTTTATTCTTTCATCATGCAGTTGCTGCATTTCATCAAGATAATCTTCGTACAAAGATTTTATCTTGTCTTTTTCCGCATTGATTCTTTCTTTATCAATGTAAACAATTATATAAGAGTCAAAATAAAGAACCTTTTCAAGATCCTTGGGAGTAAGCCCCAGAATATATCCAAGTCTTGAAGGAACCCCTTTGAAAAACCAAATATGTGAAACAGGTGAAGCAAGTTCAATATGTCCCATTCTTTCCCTTCTGACACTGGAACGGGTAACTTCTACTCCGCATCTTTCACAAATAATTCCTTTAAATCTTACTCTTTTATATTTTCCGCAGTAACATTCCCAGTCTTTTGTGGGACCGAAAATTCTCTCGCAGAACAATCCGTCCTTTTCAGGTTTTAATGTTCTATAGTTAATAGTTTCCGGTTTCTTGACCTCCCCATTTGACCATGAACGTATTTTTTCCGCCGATGCCAGACCGATTCTCAAGGCATCAAAATTATTTACATCTATGCTTATAGACATTTATAAATTCCCCCTATTCGAGTGAATTGCAAATTTTGCATAATATTCTTTATCTTTTTAAAATTCATAAAATTTACAATCAAATACATAGTTATTTTTAATAAATTGTTTTATAAATACAACCTGACTTATTCATCAATATCTATGAGCTCGTCTTCCTTAAAGTCTTCAAACAATTCTTCCTTCTTTTTCTTTGTTTCAGACTCATTTGTAAACATAAGGCTTTCGTCATGCTGAAGATCAATCCCAAGCTCCTTAACTGTCTTCATGATTTCATCTTCATGCCCCATAATTTCAACTTCTTTTCCTTCCTCAGATAAAACTTCAACATCCAGAGAAAGGCTCTGCATTTCTTTAACCAGAACTTTAAATGACTCGGGAATACCAGGCTTCTCAATATTTTCGCCTTTTACGATTGATTCATAAGTTTTAACTCTTCCAAAGACATCATCAGATTTGATGGTCAGCATTTCCTGTAAAATATGAGATGCTCCATAAGCTTCAAGAGCCCATACTTCCATCTCTCCGAATCTCTGGCCTCCGAATTGTGCCTTGCCGCCAAGAGGCTGTTGGGTTACAAGAGAGTAAGGGCCTGTTGAACGGGCATGTATCTTATCATCAACAAGGTGGTGTAATTTTAAGATATAAATATATCCTACCGTAATATCTACCGCTATTTTTTCACCGCTTTTTCCGTCAAAAAGGGCAATCTTGCCGCTTGCAGGAAGTTTTGCCTTTTTAAGTATTTCCTTGATCTTATCTTCCTTTACGCTGTCAAAAATAGGAGTTGCACAATAAATTCTTCCATCTTCCCTTTTAATGTTTGCGAAATCCGGATTATTTGGTTCATCCCATCCTGCACTGGCAGCCCACCCTAGGTGAGTTTCAAGAATCTGGCCGACATTCATTCGGGAAGGAACACCCATCGGATTTAATACTATATCTACAGGAGTACCATCTTCCATGTAAGGCATATCTTCTTCAGGAAGGATTACAGAAATAACACCCTTATTTCCATGTCTTCCAGCCAGCTTATCACCGACAGATATTTTCCTTTTCTTTGCAATAAATACTCTGACCAATTCATTTACGCCAGGAGGAAGTTCGTTTCCCTTTTTCTTTGAAGAAATCTGGATATCAATTACTTTCCCGCTTTCACCGTGCGGAACCTTAAGAGAACTGTCCCTTACTTCCCGGGCTTTTTCACCAAAAATCGCCCTGAGCAGTTTTTCTTCCGCAGTAAGTTCGGTTTCTCCTTTCGGAGTAATTTTTCCTACCAAAATATCGCCCGGTTTAACTTCTGCCCCAAGTCTTATAATTCCTCTGTCATCAAGATTCCTCAGAAGTTCTTCGCTTACATTGGGAATATCCCTTGTTATTTCTTCCGGACCAAGTTTAGTGCTTCTTGCTTCAATTTCATGTTTTGAAATATGAATAGAAGACAGCATATCTTCCTTAACAAGTTTTTCCGAAATAACAATAGCATCTTCGTAGTTAAATCCTTCCCAGGGCATGAATGCTACAAGAAGATTTCTTCCAAGTGACAGTTCGCCGGAATTCGTAGCAGGACCATCTGCGATTACTTCTCCCTTTTCAACCATCTGACCCTCATTTACTATAGGTCTCTGATTAATACATGTTCCCTGATTGGATCTCCTGAATTTATATATTTTGTATTCATCCCTTGCAAGAGTTTTACCCTTGCTTTCTTCTTTATATTCTATGGTGACATGATCGCCTGATACTTCTATTACTTTACCTGTATGGTTTGCAGTAATAATCTGGCCGCTGTCATGAGCTATTTTCTTTTCCATTCCGGTTCCTACAAGAGGAGGTTCGGGACTAATTAAAGGAACAGCCTGCCTCTGCATGTTTGAACCCATCAATGCACGGTTTGCATCGTCATGTTCAAGAAAAGGAATCAGAGATGCTGCCGCACTGAATAACTGCTTTGGCGAAATATCCATAAAATCTATATTATTAGGTTCAACTGCTACAACTTCTCCACCAAGTCTTGCAAGAACTTTCTCTTCCGTAAACTTTCCATCCTTTGAAAGTTCTGCGGTTGCCTGAGCAATTGTATATTTTTCTTCATCATCCGCGGTAAGATATTCAAATTCATTTGCAACTTTTGCATCTACAACTTTTCTATATGGTGTTTCAATAAATCCATACTCATTCAATCTTGCATAAGTAGCCAGCGAACCGATAAGTCCGATGTTCGGACCTTCAGGAGTTTCGATAGGGCACATTCTTCCGTAGTGAGAAGAGTGAACATCTCTGACTTCAAAACCGGCCCTCTCTCTTGAAAGACCGCCGGGTCCTAATGCGCTTAACCTTCTTTTGTGAGTTATTTCAGCAAGAGGATTTGTCTGATCTAAAAATTGTGAAAGCTGCCCGCTTCCAAAAAATTCTTTTAATGCTGCCACCAGAGGCCTTATGTTAATAAGTGTTTTAGGAGTTATTGTTTCAACATCCTGGGTTGTCATTCTTTCCTTAACAACTCTTTCCATTCTTGAAAGGCCTATTCTTACCTGATTCTGAATAAGTTCCCCGATATTTCTGATCCTGCGGTTTCCGAAATGATCGATATCATCAATTTCACCGACTCCGTCCATAAGCTGAAGAAGATATTTAACAAACAGGAATATGTCCTTACTGTGAAGGACATTCAAATCCTGCTCACTTACATCCATTTTTTCATCAACTGTTTTAAGATATTCTTCTATGTTTGCATCAAGAGGAGTTTCGATATCCAGTTTTTTATTTAATTTATGTCTTCCTACCTTGCCCAGATCATATCTTTTTGAATTAAAGAATAACTGGGAAATAAGACTTTTTGCACTGTCCCTTGTAGAGGGCTCGCCTGGTTTTAGTTTTTTATAAAATTCAATTAACGCACCGTCTTCTGTTTCAGTAATATCTTTTTCAAGTGTATTTTTAATACATCCAACCTTATCAAAAGGACTAAATAAATTTAACAGGTCCTGACTATTTCCAAATCCTACAGATTTAAGAAAAATAGTCAGTAAGAATTTTCTTTTTCTGTCAATTCTTACATAAGCGACATCTTTTTTATCGGTTTCAATCTCAATCCATGAACCTCTGGAAGGTATAAGTTTCCCAAGATAAATTACCTTTTCTTTTTTCTTGTCGATGTCATTATCATAATAAGCTCCAGGTGATCTTACAAGCTGTGATACAACGACTCTTTCAGTTCCATTAATAATGAAAGTACCGGTATCGGTCATAAGTGGGAAATCCCCTAAAAATACGTCGTCCTGCTCGTTATATTCACCTGATTCTTTATTTACAAATCTTGCCTTTACTTTTAATGGAGCGGCATAGTCCATGTTTTCCATTTTGCAAACATCTACCGATGCATTAGGTTCTCCCCAAGAACATCCTTTGAATTCAAGAGACATGTTTCCTGTAAAATCTTCGATTGGCGATATATCTCTTAATGCATCCCATATGCCTTCCTCAAGAAACCAGTCGAAAGATTTTTTCTGAATTTCCAGTAAATGGGGCATTTCTATAATTTCAGGAATTTTCCCAAAATCATATCTCTGAATTTTTTTATTTTTTTGCATTAATCATTCTCCCCTTTATTTAAATTGCAAAATAATAAATATAATAATAAAACTCTGATTTTAGTGAAAAAGGATACCTGCTAGCTCACTTTATTAGGAGATATGAAAAGAGTGCCCTAAAAAGTTGCAAACACTTAATATAGCATATATATATTAAATGTCAATAGACAAGTTCCCCTTTTTTCCTGAGGCAACTTGTCTATTGTTTAATTTTATTTATATATAATTACTATTTAACTGTAATCGTATAATTATTATATTATTTGATTAACTGCACGACTTACTTGTATATTATTTAATCTCTACTTCAGCGCCGTTTTCTTCAAGCTCTTTTTTAATTTTTTCCGCTTCTTCTTTTGAAATCTTTTCTTTTACAAAGCTTGGAGCGCCATCTACAAGATCTTTAGCTTCTTTAAGTCCCAGTCCGGTTATCGCTCTTACAACTTTAATTACCTGAATTTTCTTCTCTCCGGCAGCTTTAAGCTGAACATCAAATTCAGTTTTTTCTTCTTCCGCAGGTGCGGCAGCTCCGGCAGCAGGTGCAGCCATCATAGCCTGTGCGCTTACGCCAAATTTTTCTTCTAATGCTTTAACAAGTTCAGCTAATTGAAGAACTGTCATATTTTCAATCGCACCGATAATATCTTCTGTTTTAAAATCTTTCGCCATTTTTCCTCCCTTAAAATTATTTTAAGTTTTTAATTAATTTTTTCTTTTTCTTTTTGAATTGCACTTAAAGTTAAGACCAGTTTTTGCGGTAAATTGTTAAGAACACTTACAAGCATATATATCGGGCTTATAAGACCGCTTACAACCTGTGATATAAGAACTTCTCTTGATGGTAAACTTGCCAGCTTATTAACATCGTCTGCATTTACAAATTTTCCTTCAATAATTCCGCCCTTTAGTTTTAAAATATCAAATTCTTTAGCAATGTCTTTAAGTACTTTAGCTGTAGCAATTAAATCTTTATGGCTGACAATTACACTCGTAGGCCCTTTGAAGATACCGCTAAGGTCCATATCCTTAAAAGAATCTGATGCCGCAATACTTGCAAGAGTATTCTTTAAAATCATTAAAGTTGCTTCAATTTCATATAATCTATCCCTTATCAATACCGACTGGTCCGACTTTAAATTGCTATGGTCAGCAAATATAAGGCCATTGTTATTTTCAAACTCTTCCTTTATCAGATTGACCTTATTTGTCTTTTCACTTTTTATCAATTTTAAAACCCCCGTCTCGAAATAATAATTTTACTTTTAAAAACAAAATCGACCCATAAAACAGGTCGATAAACAATTTATTTATATCAACCTGGGCAGGAAATTAAGTTGTATCTTATAATTAAATCAACACCCGCCGTCTATGGTTTGCTCACTTATTTAAAAAATCTTACCTTATGCTACTTCCTCCATCTCTGATTCAACAGATTTATTTAAATCAATTTTCAAGCTTGGCCCCATAGTCGATGAAATATAAATGGATTTAATATACTTTCCTTTAGCTGCCGAAGGTTTAGCCTTTATAATGGCATCAATCAATGCTGAATAATTTTCAGCAAGTTGTTTTGCTTCAAAGCTGACTCTTCCGATTGTTATATGAATAACACCTAATTTATCTGTTCTGAACTCAAGTCTTCCTTTTTTAATTTCCCTGACAGCTTTTTCTATATCCATTGTTACCGTTCCTGATTTCGGGTTCGGCATTAATTTTCTGGGCCCTAAAACCTTACCGAGTTTACCAACATTTTTCATCATATCTGGTGTAGATATACAGATGTCAAAGTCCAGCCAGCCTCCGCTTACTTTTTCAACAAGATCATCTGCACCGACATAATCCGCACCGGCATTTTTAGCTTCAGTTGCTTTTTCTCCCTGAGCAAAAACAAGTATTTTTGGAACTTTCCCGCTTCCATTGGGAAGCACTATTGTTCCTCTTACAATCTGATCTGCCTTTCTTGGGTCAACTCCTAAATTTATTGAAAGATCAACAGATTCGTCAAATTTTGCAAAACTATGTTCTTTAACCCATTTTATAGCTGAAAAAGGAGAAACAAGAGTCGTTTTTGCTCTGTCTTTAGCTTTTTCAATATAATTCTTACCTCTTTTCACAACAACCTTCCTTTAAACTTCTTGAACCTATAAAATTTTAAACTATTTTAACTCCCATGCTTCGTGCAGTTCCTTCAATAACTTTTACGGCTGAACCGACTGTTCTTGCATTCAAATCCTTTAATTTAAGCTTCGCAATTTCCTCAACCTGAGCCTTGGAAATCTCTCCGACTTTTGACCTGTTTGGTTCTTTTGAACCCTTCTCAATATTTAATGCTTTTTTTAACAGGACAGCAGCAGGAGGAGTTTTAGTAATAAAACTAAAAGATCTGTCTGCATATATAGTAATAATTACAGGCAGCACCGTACCGGTCTGGCTTGCTGTCTGTTCATTAAACTGTTTGCAAAATTCCATAATATTGATCCCGTGCTGACCAAGAGCAGGGCCAATGGGAGGAGCAGGATTTGCCTGACCTGCCGTTACTTGTAATTTAACCTGTGCTGTTATTTTTTTCGCCATTTTTTCCTCTTTATAACAAAATAAAAACTTTTAATATAAAATAATCTAAATCTTTGAAATCTGATCAAAATTAAGTTCTACGGGAGTCTGTCTTCCAAATATTGAGACCAAAACTCTTAGCTTTCCCTGGTCTATATTGATTTCGCTTATTGTCCCGTCAAAGTTAGCAAACGGACCACTGGTAACTTTTATCGGCATTCCGATCTCGAAGTCTGTTTTCGGCCTTGGTCTTTCTGCAATTTCTTTTTTCATTATTCTGTCAACTTCAATTTCAGAAAGCGGATGGGGTATATCTTCGCTCCCAACGAAACCAGTCACTCCCGGGGTATTTCTTACAACATACCATGAATCATCATCAAGTAGCATTTTTACCAAAAGATATCCTGGAAAAACTTTTTTTGATGAAACATGTTTTTTGCCTCCATGAATCTCCATCACATCTTCCGTAGGGATATATATGTCAAATATCTTATTGCTCATATTCATGGACTCTTTCCTGTGCTCAAGATTAAGCTTAACTTTATTTTCATATCCGGCATAGGAATGAATCACATACCATCTTGGTCTCATAAAAAATTACACTTTCATTATTGTATTTTCGCTAAAACTCCAACTAATCTTATCCAAATAAAATCAAATCCTCCAAGCAGAAGAGCAAAAGCCACAATTGTAACTAATACTATAACAGTATATTTAAAAATTTCGTTTCTGGTAGGCCAAGATACTTTTTTTAATTCATGTACCACATCTCTGAAAAATTTTGCTATCTTACCTGGTAATTCTTTTAAAAATTTCTTCCAATTTATTTTTTTTCTGGCTGGAGTTGAAGAGGGCTTTCTCTCCTGCATCATTTTCTCCATCATTGCCTTTTGCTTGAACTTGGTTGGAATTTTTTGTTTAGCCATCTTTTCCTGTTCTTTTTAATTTAAATATATAGCAAGGCTGGAGGGACTCGTTCTTTCGTCTCGCTTTCGGTTCGCTCACGTAGGCGCAGACTCATTACGCTTCGCTCTTCACTTCGTTCATCGGCTTCGCTCCACGCCATCCTTTCGACTTCCTAAAACATGCCACTGGCATTTTTTACAGCCACACTCATACTTTACTTTATCAAACAACATTAAAACTTCTATGGCAGGGCTGGAGGAACTCGTTCTTTCGTCTCGCTTTCAAGCTCGCTGCAGAGACGCGGACTCCTTCACTTCGTTTCGTCCGTCCTTTCGATTCCCTAAAACATGCCACCGGCATGTTTTACAGCCACTATCATAAGTTTAATTTTCAAATAACAGTAATACCTATATATGGCAGGGCTGGAGGGATTCGAACCCCCAACACTCGGTTTTGGAGACCGATGCTCTACCGATTGGAGCTACAGCCCTATCTGGTCTCCTTATGAACCGTATGCTTTTTACACCACTTACAATACTTCTTAATTTCTATTCTGTCCGGATCGTTTTTCTTATTTTTAACGCTTGTATAATTTCTTCTTTTGCAATCACCACAAGCTAATACAATATTAACTCTCACTTTGACTCCGCCTTAAGATACTCTTTCCATAAATAAAGACAAGTTAATAAATTAACATTTACCACTATTTATGTCAACATAAAATTTGCTTTATTTATGATTTAATAATATTTCCTCTACTCTATTATCTTAGATATATTTCCTGCACCTATGGTTCTTCCGCCTTCACGGATAGCAAACTTAAGTCCTTCTTCCATTGCTATGGGGGTGATAAGCTTTACTTCCATTTCCGTATGGTCTCCGGGCATTACCATTTC
>JAJFVM010000228.1 GCA_021371805.1 bacterium | reverse complement strand
TCAAAATTAATCTCGGGTTTTATTTCTGTTGATGTTGTTGTTTCGTCGGCTGCAAATAACACACCTGGAAATAAAAAGATAGACGCTACAACCATAATAAGTGAAACAATTAAAAATGCTTTTTTAAATATTTGTAGTTTTGCGCTCACTTCCTGTGACTCCTTTTCTATACCTGAAATGAATTATTTTGACTTTTATTTATATTTAGATTTTAAACTAAAGTGAAATTTTATAACATTAGTTCTAAAAGTCAAGTTTTATCAGTTTAAAGAATCTGATAAAAAGCGGATATTAAGTTAAATTATTCTTATTGGAAAATATTGAATTTTTAATTTTTTTTATATTGAAATATAAAGCAAAATTTATTATATTACTTAAGAGAGAAAAATATTAACTGGCACCTTTAAATTAGTCCGGAGAGGCTAAAAGGTTAATTTAAATGATAAATAGTATTAATTTAAAAAATTTATATATTATTTTGCCTTCTTGCTTATGGAAAGCAGGGAGGCATTTTTTTTATCTTAAAGATTGTAAAAAAAAATTTAATAATAAAATACCTGAAAAGTCAAAATAAAATATGAGAGAAAAAGCAACTGTTCTGAACTCAGATGATATTGAAAGGATAATTAAAAGGATTTCACATGAAATTATTGAAAGAAATAAGGGAAGTGAAAATATAATATTTATCGGTATACAAAAAAGAGGTGTACCCCTGGCAAAAAGAATAAAAGAAAATATAGAAAGTCTTTATAGCTCTGAAATCAAACTCGGGAAATTAGACATTTCTTTTTACAGAGACGATATTAATGAGAAAATTAAATCAGATGTCAATATAACCGAGATACCTTTTGAAATAAAAGGCAAAGATATAATTCTTGTAGACGATGTTTTATTTACCGGCCGTACAATCAGAGCAGCTATGGATGCCATAATGGACTTTGGAAGACCTAAATCAATTCAACTGGTTGTTTTAATCGACAGAGGGCATAGGGAACTTCCGATCAGGGCGGATTATGTAGGTAAGAATCTGCCTACCTCATTAAATGAGTTCGTAGAAGTAAAGCTAAACGAAACCGATAATGAAGATAAGGTATCAATCTGCTGGATATGATGGCAAATATAACTTTCACTACCGGAATTTTTAAAGTTTTTTAAAGAAATAAAAAAATAAGAAAGCAAGTTGAAATTTTATGGATAAGAAAAAAGATATATTAAGTCTGGATGAATTCAGTGTTGAGCAGATAAATGAATTCTTAATTCAAACTGAGTCTTTTGCTGAAATTTTAAAAAGAGATATTAAAAAAGTTCCTGCACTCAGAGGGAAAACAATAATTAATTTATTTTTTGAGCCCAGTACAAGAACAAAAGTTTCTTTTGAAATTGCTGCTAAAAGACTTTCCGCTGATCTTATAAATTTCAATACATCTTCAAGCAGTTTAAGGAAGGGTGAGTCTGAAATTGACACAATCAAAACAATTAACTCAATGGAGAATGATTTGATAATTATAAGACACAGCGACAGTGGTTACATAAATTATTTTGCAAAAAATGTTCCTGTTCCTGTGGTAAATGCAGGAGATGGCAAGCATGAGCATCCGACTCAGGCACTTCTTGATCTTTATACCATATATAAAAATTTTACAAATCTTAAGGATCTAAAGATTGCCATCATAGGGGACATATTAAACAGTCGAGTTGCCCGTTCTGATATTAAATTATTCAACAAGATGGGCATGGATGTAAAAGTTGTTGCACCTTCAATGCTTATGCCTGAAGATTTCAGTAGTTTTAAAACAAAATTTGCAAACAATATCGATGAAGTTATCTCGGACGCTGATGTCCTATATATGCTGAGAATGCAGTTTGAAAGGCAGGAAAGGAAATTTTATCCTTCGATTAAGGAATATAATAAATTTTTGTCTTTGGATATGGCAAGATTTAATTTAATGAAAAAAGATGCCATTTTAATGCACCCGGGACCGGTAAACAGGGGAATTGAAATATCAGGAGAAGTTATGGATATCGAAACTTTAAATAAAGATAAAATAAAAATTAATGCCCAGATTTCAAACGGAGTTGCGGTAAGAATGGCGCTTTTATATTATGCACTGAGTTAAGAAATATCACTGAGTTAAGAAATATAATAGTAAGTAAAACAGGTATAAGCAGCTGATTAAAAAATTTGTTAAATAAATATTAACTAAAAGTCAGGAAATTTTATGGAGTTTGAAAATTTAAAATCAAAAAATAAGGAAAATCTGATTATCAAAAAAGGTTTTGTAATAAATCCTCAAACTCAGGAAAAATTTGAAGCCGATATTCTGATACTGGACGGAAAGATAAGTAAAATAAGTAAAGATATAACTCACAATAATGCGGATTCGGTCA
Source organism: bacterium (assembly GCA_021371805.1). Lineage (GTDB taxonomy): Bacteria > Actinomycetota > Humimicrobiia > Humimicrobiales > Humimicrobiaceae > JAMDDL01. The sequence goes on along the minus strand of JAJFVM010000228.1, from coordinate 4,901 downwards.
GGGAAATAAATGCCGAAGGTTTATATGTCTGCCCCGGATTTGTTGATATGCACGTGCATTTAAGAGAACCAGGAAACGAAGAAGAGGAAGATGTAGAAAGTGGTGTCAGATCTGCTTTAAGAGGAGGAATAACTTCAATAGCCTGCATGCCAAACACGATGCCTGTGCTTGACTCCTGTTATCTTATCGAATATATAAAAATAAAAGCCAGGGAAATAAATTACAATATATATCCGGTTGCCGCAATTACCAAAAATCTGCAGGGTGAGGTATTAAATGAGATTGGTTTACTCATAAATTCAGGAGCAGTTGCATTTTCCGATGATGGCAGAGGAGTGCAAAACGCAAGATTGATGTATGAAGCTATGCGATATGGCGGACAATTTAAAGCCTTATTTATATTACATGAGGAAGACGGCAATTTTTCAGATGGCGGGCTTGTTAATGAGGGGTATTATTCTGCCATGCTTGGCCTTGAAGGTATATCCAGCCTGAGCGAGGATTTAATGGTCCAAAGAGATATTATGCTTTCAAAAGTTTCCGGTGCACGCATACATATTACACATATAAGCAGTGCAAAATCAGTTGAACTTATTGCCAGGGCAAAAGCAGAAGGGGTCAACATTACATGTGATACAACCTGCGAACATCTGTTTTTTAATGACAGTGTTTTAACCGGATATGATACAAACTATAAAATAAAACCGCCTATCAGAAGTGAATATGACAGACTTGCAATAATTGAAGGACTGCGCAACGGTACGATAGATGCCATAGCAAGCGATCATGCGCCTCATCTTTTACTTGAAAAAAATATAAGCTTTAAAGAGGCTTCTTTTGGTTCTATAGGGCTTGAAACATTATTCAAGGCCAGCCTTACCAAATTGTTTTATGAAGAAAAGCTCAGTCTTGAAAAAATAATTTCTTTAATCAGCTTAAATCCTGCAAAGATATTAAATATTGAAGGTGGAGAAATAAAAGTCGGAAGTATTGCCAATATCGCAATTATTGATATTAACAACGAAAATATATATGAGTCAGACAATATAATATCAAGAAGCAAGAACAGCTCATTTATAGGACAAAGACTTAATGGTGAGATCAGGTACACGATTGTTAACGGAAAAATAGGTTTTTCAAATAATTAAAATTATTTTAAAAAGCATTTTTAAGAAGGGACTATTTTGAAGGCAATTTTAATGCTCGAAGATGGCAAAATATTTAACGGCAAAGGATTCGGCAGTGAAGGGGAAATAGCCGGTGAGGTTGTTTTTAATACTTCCATGACGGGCTATCAGGAAATACTTACAGATCCTTCTTATAATGAGCAGATAGTAACCATGACTTATCCCCAGATAGGGAATTATGGGGTAAATGATAAAGATGTTGAATCAAAAAGAATTCAGCTTTCCGGTTTGATTGTAAAAGAGTATCTGGATTATTTCAGTAACTGGAGAGCAAAATCAAGTCTTGATGAATATCTGAAAAAATATAATATTACGGCAATCTCAGATATTGATACAAGGGAACTTACCAGGCATATAAGAGTTAAAGGCGCAATGAATGGAATAATTTCTACGGAAAATTTTGACATCAATTATTTAAAAGAAAAGCTTGATGATTACCCCGGGCTTATCGGAAGAGATTTAGTTAAAAATGTAACGTGTACCAGAGCGTATTATTATAATAATAAAATTAAGGATTTTAAGTACAATATTATTGCGGTTGATTACGGAATAAAGCTTAATATTTTAAGATGCTTAAATGACGCCGGTTTTAAAATAAAGGTTGTTCCTTCGTACACAAGTTCAGACGAAATTTTAAGAGAGAACCCCGATGGAATTTTTTTATCAAACGGTCCCGGCGATCCGGCGGCTATTGACTATGCCATAAAAAATATTTCAGAACTTATCGGCAAAAAACCGATTTTTGGCATCTGTCTTGGCCAACAGCTTATTGCTCTGGCATTGGGGGCAAAAACATATAAGCTTAAGTTTGGTCATCATGGCGGTAATCATCCTGTAAAAAATCTCAAGACAGGTGGGGTTGAAATTACAACACAGAATCATGGGTTCAATGTTGACCAGGAATCTTTAAATAAACTGAAGAATATTAATTATAAAGTCACTCATGTGAATTTGAACGACGGAACGATAGAGGGGATTGAATATGAAAATTTAAGCGCATTTTCTGTTCAGCATCATCCTGAAGCTGGTCCGGGGCCTCATGATTCAAGATATATTTTTAAAAAATTTGTACAAATGATAGAAAATTTTAAAGCCGAATATTAACCGATTATTGTAAATAAATAAAATTTATGCCTAAAAGAAAAGATTTAAAGAAAATATTAATAATAGGTTCGGGTCCGATAGTTATCGGACAAGCTTGTGAATTTGACTACTCCGGAACTCAGGCATGCAAAATACTTAAGGAAGAAGGTTATAAGGTTGTCTTAATAAACAGTAACCCTGCTACAATAATGACCGATCCTGAATTTGCAGATAAAACGTATATAGAACCCATAATGCCGGAGTTTGTTGAAAAAATAATAAAAGTGGAAAGACCTGATGCCATACTGCCTACACTGGGCGGACAGACAGGTTTAAATATAGCTGTAAGCCTTGCAAACAACAAAGTCCTTGAAAAATATGGAGTTGAACTTATTGGTGCCAATGTTGATGTAATCAACAAAGCTGAGGATAGAGAGCTTTTTAAGCAAGCAATGAAAAATATAGGACTGTATGTACCTCCAAGCGGTTATGTCAACAGTTTAAACAATGCCTTAAATATTGCTTCAAAATTTAAATATCCTTTAGTGGTAAGGCCAAGTTTTACACTGGGAGGCCTTGGAGGAGGTGTTGCATTCAACAAGGAAGAATTTGTTGAAATAGTCACAAGAGGTCTTGATCTTTCACCGGTTGGCCAGGTTTTAATAGAAAAATCTGTTGCAGGATGGAAAGAATTTGAACTGGAAGTAATGAGGGACAAAAATGACAATGTAGTTATAGTATGCTCAATTGAAAATTTTGACCCTATGGGGGTTCATACCGGTGACAGCATAACTGTTGCACCTGCTCAGACATTAACCGATAAAGAATATCAGATAATGAGGAATGCTTCTCTTGCAATCATCAGAGAAATAGGAGTTGAAACGGGAGGCTCAAATATCCAGTTTGCAATAAATCCGGCAAACGGCAAGATGGCGGTAATTGAAATGAATCCAAGAGTTTCAAGAAGCAGTGCTCTTGCGTCAAAGGCAACAGGTTTTCCTATCGCAAAAATTGCTACAAAGCTGGCGATAGGTTATACCCTGGATGAGATACCAAACGATATTACCAAAAAGACTCCTGCCTGCTTTGAACCTTCGATTGATTATGTAGTTGTCAAATTTCCAAGATGGGCCTTTGAAAAATTCCCCGGAACAGACATCAGTCTGACTACCAGGATGAAATCCGTAGGTGAAGCCATGGCAATAGGAAGGACTTTCAAAGAAGCTCTGCAAAAATCCATCCGTTCTCTCGAAATTGACAGATACGGACTTGGCTCGGACGGCAAGGAAAAATTAAGAGAAGAAAATCTAAAGTACATGCTATCGGTTCCAAATCAGGACAGAGTATTTTATATTAAATATGCATTTGAACTAGGCAAAACAGTCGATGAAATCTATAGTTTTACAAAAATAGATCCGTGGTTTTTAAACAATATAAAAGACCTGGTTGATTTTGAAAAAGATTTTAAGAATATTGAACTGGAAGATTTAAATTATGAGAAATTGCTTGAAGCAAAAAAATTAGGCTATTCAGATATTCAGATTGCATATTTCTGCGGAAGCAGCGAACTGGACATAAGAAATTTGAGAAAGAAATTAAATATAAATGCTGTTTTTAAAACCGTGGATACATGTGCAGCTGAATTTGAAGCTTATACACCTTATTATTATTCGACATATGAATCAACAAGCGAAGTTGTCGGATCAGATAAAAAGAAAATTATCATACTTGGCAGCGGGCCAAACAGGATAGGACAGGGAATAGAGTTTGATTATTGCTGTGTCCATGCTTCTTTTGCGCTTCATGAAAACAATTATGAGACAATAATGGTAAATTGTAATCCTGAAACTGTAAGCACTGATTATGATACTTCGGACAGACTTTATTTTGAACCATTAACATATGAAGATGTCATGAATATTATTGAAGCAGAAAAGCCCTTCGGGGTCATTGTTCAGTTCGGAGGTCAGACACCTCTTAAGCTTTCAATGAAGCTTCAGAATTCAGGAGTAAATATACTTGGCACTTCTCCTGACAGCATTGATCTTGCCGAAGACAGGAAAAGGTTTGGGGCAATTTTAAATACGCTTGCAATACCTCAGCCGGAAAATGGAACTGCCTTAAGTGTTGACGATGCAAGAAATATTGCTTTAAAAATAGGATATCCTTTGCTCGTAAGGCCTTCTTATGTGCTTGGAGGCAGAGCTATGGCTATAGTTTATCATGAAGACGAACTTATTAACTATGTCGAGAAAGCATTTAAAGTTTCTCAGGGTTTTCCGGTTCTTATAGATAAATTTCTGGAGCAGGCAACAGAAGTCGATGTAGATGCAATATTTGACGGAGAAGATGTATTTGTCGGCGGCATAATGGAACATATAGAAGAAGCAGGAATTCATTCAGGAGATAGTGCATGCGTTATCCCCCCGTTCGCTCTCAGCAGTGAAACTATTGAAAAGATAAAAGAATATACTTATAAAATTGCCAGAGCGTTAAAAGTTGTGGGTTTGATTAATATTCAATATGCCGTTAAAAATTCAGCTGTTTATGTCCTGGAGGCAAATCCGAGAGCGTCAAGGACTGTTCCTTTTGTAAGCAAATCAATTAAAATTCCTTTAGCTAAAATTGCGG
>JAJFVM010000193.1 GCA_021371805.1 bacterium | reverse complement strand
TATCATTTGATTTAAGAAAAGGTGAGATTCACTGTATATGCGGTGAAAACGGTGCAGGTAAATCTACCCTGATAAAGATCATTTCTGGCGCTTATCAGCCAGATCCGGGAGGAACTATCTTGTTTGAAGGAAAGCAGGTTTTGCTCAATCATCCTTCTGTGGCGATGAAGCTTGGCATCCAGACTATTTACCAGGAGCATATGGTATTTCCGCATTTAAGCATTACCGAAAACATTTTTGTCGGAATGGAAATAACCAAAAACGGAATGATGCGGAAAGTGGAGATGAAGAAGAAAACTGCTGAAGTGCTTGAGTATCTCCACAGTGATTTAAAGCCGGACCAACTAGTAGACGAATTAACCTCAGGCGAGCAGAAAATCGTGGAAATAGCGAAGGCGATGGTATTGGAACGTAAGGTAATTATTATGGATGAGCCTACATCATCTTTTTCTGTGAATGAGATCGATAATCTGCTGGAAATTGTAAAAAAGATCAGCGAAAGAGGAATCGGCATCATTTATATTTCACACCATTTGGAAGAAGTTTTCAAGATAGCTGACAGAATAACAGTACTGAGAGACGGGCTTCACGTAACAACTATTGATGCGAAAGAAGTAGACCAACAACAGCTTATCCGCTATATGGTTGGGCGTGACGCTTCAGCATTTTATCATAGGGAATTTTATCAGCCCGGAGAAGTAGTGCTGAAAGTGGAAGGTCTCACAGGTAATGGCGTACATGACATCTCTTTTGAAGTGAGACGCGGTGAAATTGTCGGATTTGCGGGAATGGTAGGTTCAGGACGTTCTGAACTGATGACACTTCTTTTTGGCGGAGCAGAAAAAATAAGTGGGAAAATATACATTTTAGGCAAAGAGATTAATTTTAGAAACCCCTGCGACGCCATTAAAAATAAAATGTGTTATATTACGGAGGATAGGCAGGCTACAGGGTTGTTTCTGATTCATACTATTGCACGCAATACAATTATTGCAAACATGACAAAAACAAAACGTTTTGTTCTAAACCCGAATAGGGAAGTTGAAGTCGGGAATAAATATATTGAAGCATTAGGGACAAAAGCCAGCGATTCGCGAATGCTTACACTTAATTTATCCGGCGGCAATCAGCAAAAGGTTGTTTTAGCTAAATGGTTCAATACAAACGGTGATATATTTATTTTTGATGAACCCACTCGTGGCATCGACGTAGGCGCAAAGCAGGAAATTTACCAGATCATGATGAATCTACTGAAAGAAGGCAAGGCCATTATAATGGTTTCGTCTGATATGCCTGAGATGGTATCAATGAGTGACCGTGTAATGGTTATGAAAACAGGCCGCATTGTCGGTGAACTATCAAGAAACGATGTTAGTGAAGAAAACATACTTGAATTATCAATAGGAGGTAAAAAAATATGAAAGAGTCGCCTATTCAGGAAGAAAGAAATAGACGTTCATTATTTGGAAGAGGCGAGAATTCCACTGTTCTTATGATGCTGGTGTTTTTCTTTGTAGCAATAGTGCTGATTCAATTGGTTTCCAGCGCAGTTGGAGGACGAATAGTTTACCCATCATTTATCAGTCCGGTTAACCTGCTGAATATAATTATGCAGGTGGCAGCCGTAGGTATAATGGCAATGGGAATGACTGTAGTTATGGTAGGTGGAGGAATCGATCTGTCCGTAGGTATGCTGACATCTTTTGTTACAATTTTTATTGCTAAGGGTATTATAGACTGGAGTATGCCCTTGTATGTAGCTATTATAGTCTCTATCATTCTCGCGGTTGTTTTTGAAACGGCAATGGGCTGGATTATTTCCCGGTTTAATGTTGAGCCTTTTATTATTACTCTGGGTGGCATGATTGCTTTCCGCGGTATCGCTCTTTTGATCTGCAATTCACAGGAGATCAGTACAAAAGGGGCATTGGCTGGGTTAAAAGCAAACCTGATTCAAGGCGCCAAGGATCCTTCCGGCTTGTCAATGTCTATTCCGATTTATGTCATTGTTTTCTTAGCCATTACAGTAGTCATATGGTGGCTCATGAAATATACGAAGTACGGCAGAAGAGTATATGCCGTAGGAGCAAACCGCAATGCTGCTTACCTGGCTGGTATAGGCGTGCAAAATATTGTTATGTCCACATATGCTTTAAACGGTTTGATAGTTGGTATAGCAGCCATCATGCTGTTGGCTCGTGTGAATACGGCGATTATTACAGTCGGGCAGAATCTTGAAATTGATGTTATCGCAGCGACTGTAGTCGGCGGTGTTGCATTGTCAGGCGGCAAAGGCAATATATGGGGTTCTTTTATAGGAGCTATACTGCTGGGTTCTATAGCAAACGCAATGAATATACTCCGGCTCCAGAGTGAATGGCAGTTTGTTGCAAAGGGTGTTATTATCATAGCAGCTGTAACTGCTGGCGCAATTGTTCAGGCAAGACAGGTGAGAGCTCAGCATATAAGACAAATCAAGTAAATAAACTGTGCAAAATAACGAAATAAGGCCATACCCAAAATCCCGAAAGGATTTTTATGAAACATACATGAATATATCTGCTGAGGTGGCAATTGCCAGTTTCGGCTTATATATAAATAAAAACTTATCCCTTATAAATTAAAAAAAGGAGGAAAAATAATTATGAAAAAATCATTATTTAAATTGTTAATACTGTTAACAGTAATATCGGTATTAACAATCGTGGTAGTTACTGGTTGCAGTAGTACCACTACAACTACAGCTGCTGCTGAGACTACAGCTGCTGTCGAAACAACTGCCGCAGCAGAAACGACTGCCGCAGCAGAAACTACGGGTGCCGTACAAACTAAGAGCATCGGCTTCTATGCTGACGGTGCAGATTCTTATTATCAGGTAATGGTAGACACCATGAAAGCTTGTGCAGACCTTGACCCGGAATGCGACTGGACAATTGATTATAAAGTAGGCCAGAACACTGCTGCTGAGCAGCTTCAAGCAGTTGAAGACTTTATAACATCCGGTTATGATGCTATCGTTGTAATCCAGAACTCTGCTGATACAACATCTGAATGTATCGCAAAAGCCAAAGAAGCAGGTATACCTTACTTCGGCGCAGCTCACAGTTTTGCATCAATTGAAAATAGGCATGATGCTGCAGGTTCCTGTTGCTTCAATTTCGTACAAGCTGGAAGATATTCAGGTGAAGACGCTCTTGCAAGAGGAGTCAAGAAAGTCATCATGATAGAAGGCCAGTTAGGACAGGGTAGTGCGGGTGCTCAGACAGAGGGCTTCTTATTGGCTTATGAAGAGGCTGGAAAGAGCCTTGGCGGATCTACAGCTAAAGAAGTTGCCACACAAAAGAAAGAGATTAAACTGGATGGCACGCAGGATATAGAAGTTGTATTCTGGGCTTCCGGCGGATGGTTCTCAGATCCTGCACAGAAAGCAATGACTGATGCTATCACTTCTCTTGGACCTGATGGCTTTGACGGTGCATACGTTCAGAACGATCCTATGATGGAAGGCGTTCTTATGGCTATCGAGGACGCAGGACTCACATCTTCAGATTACTGGCTGGGCGCATCCAACGGCAGAGAAATATCCTGGCAGTGGGTGAAAGACAAAGTAATCACCCAGGATGTTAACCAAACCGCAGCTCTTGAAGGAGATACCTTATATCAGCAAGTTAAAGCATACTTCAATGGCACAAGTTACAGAAAATACATACATCCTTATCTGACAAATTACAATATTGACAATATTAATGACGTAGCTCTTGTTCCGTTCTCTGATGTAGATGCCTACATGGAGGGAAGAGCAGCCGGCGATTATGTAACAGATATCAATGATCCAAAATTTACAGATCAAGAAGGGTATTGATGTTTTATTGTTAATCGGATAAAGGATGAACAATAAAAGACTTAGTTGTCACAGAATTAATAGGGATAAGAATTAAATCCATCTGTATATGTGGTGGTAATCGAGTAGGAGGAGGGCTTTGCCCTCTCTCCTACTATAGGTTTTATTGAGAAATGCGATATATGTGTTTAATCTAAAATATAATTAGCTTAAAATATTGAAAGTTATCTTTAAAAATATCTTTATAAAATCAGTGAATAAAATTATTTTATACCAAATATTAATTCTTTAATGAGATAGCAAATCATTGGAAGTCAAGAAATATGTTGATTTTTTTAAATATTTTTTTAAAAAAACAAAGAGGAGATGATTATGATTAAGTTAGGTATGCATGCTGATAACTTAAGGGTTCTTAGCGGTTCATTTAAGTCTGCTGTTGAAATGGGTGCCAAATACAAATTAGAGCATCTTGAACTTGGAGTTATATATGGCATTTATTTTATACAGTCTTTGGGCTATGAGCCATCTGTTTCAATGTGGGAAAATCCTGTAGCAATAAGAAGATTTGTTGAAAGTAAAGGTATGACCATCTCACAGATAGATTCAGGTTTCCCCATAATGAGTACTGCCGGGAGCAATCATGGTGTTTTCTATACTCAACAGGCAATCAGATTTGCCAGTCATTTAGGTGCAAAAAAAGTAGATACAACAGACAGCGCAATAATTGAAGACAATATGACCAAAGACGAGGCATTTAAAATTGCTGTAAAAAACATTACAGAACTTTTAAAATGGGCTGAAGATTTTAAAATAATCGTAAATATTGAAACTCATGGTGCACTGACAAATGATGTCGAGTTTATGCTTAAGCTTTTATCCTATTTTGAATCTGAATATGTTGGATTTAATCTTGATACAGGAAACACCTTTATTTCTGGCCAGATACCTCTGGATGTGCTAAAACCTCTCCGTAAGTATCTGACTCACTGTCATATAAAGGATGTAAGTGCCGAGCTTGCAGCTGCAGTCCGGGGCGAAGAAACAGGAATTGCATCAAGTGACCAGTCTATCGGTGCCGGGGTAAATGCCGAAAATATTAAAAATGTTATCGCATATCTCAATGAAACAAATTGGGATGGCGAGATATCTGTAGAATGCAGCGGAACCGATGAAAATATGAAAAAAAGTGTTGATTGGCTTAGAAGTATTGTCTAATTGTTCACCAGAAATTAATTAAATAAAACTATAATAAAAAACGGTGTTTCTTTTAAAGTTTAATTTGAAAAATTAATTTAAGCAGTATAGATATGGTTGGATTTAATTAGCCATTATTTTAAATGAAAGGAGTAAAGTCATGAACATCGGTGTATTTTTATTAATAAAATCTTTTGCTGGTGTTGAAGAACAATTGAAAATTGCAAAGGGAATGGGGTTCATGTGTGCAGATATCAGCAATACTAATGCTGGAGGAAGTATGCTTGGCACCGCAGGGTTTGATCCTACAGTAAGCCTTGACGATAACCCATTTGATATAAAAAGGCTGTTTGATAAATATGGATTTAAAATCTCAACAGTATGCGCACATGGCAACCTGCTTGATCCATCAAAACCAAGCAGATATGGTACATCTGAAATAATGAAAGCAATAAAAATGGCTGCAGCCATTGGTGTCAAGGATATTATCACAACTGAAAATGAACCACACACTGACTGGGGTCTTAAACTTACATTTGAGCAGAGGACCTTTGTAATAGCAGAAAAATTATATGAACCTGTAAAAATGGCAGGAGACTATGGAGTAAGGATACTTCTGGAAAATCATGGTCCCGTAACTGATACTTCCGAGGGACTTAAAAAAGTCTTTGACCTTCTTGATAATGCTCCTTCTCTTGGTCTTAACCTGGATACCGGCAACACCTGGCTGGGCGGATCAGATCCGGTTGAATTGGCAAAAACATTTAAGGATAAAATTCATCATATTCACTGGAAAGATCTTGGAGAAGACTGGCTTCCGAGAAGGACTAAACAATTTGGCGCAGGGTTTTCCCCGATTGCTGTGGGTGATGGAATTATAGACATCAAAGGCATATGTGATGTTTTAAAAGATGCAGGTATCGAAAATTCCACATTGGAAATTGTTGGTGAACCTGAAATCTTTAAGAAGAGTGTGAAATTTCTTGAAGCATGCGGTATATAATTTTATTTATTCTCAAATTTGGAACGTAATTTAAAATAAAGATATTGCTTATTTGATAAATATAATATTTATCGCATTTTCTAATAGTCTGAAATTAAGGAGAGTGAAGGCCTTTTTAAGCAATAAGCTTCCTGAAAGATGTTTGGCTTTATGAATATCCTGATGAAATGTGGTGGGCATAATCTAAGATAGGACATAATTGCTGATTTTACAAAAACCTATATCAGACAATTTGAATTACTTAAGAATGTTTACGAAGTTTTATAATTAAGAATTTGAAAGACAGGTGAGTTAATTTATGTCAGAAGAAAAAAAAGTAGGCTTTGTTGCCATGGCTTCGGATAAAAAAGCAGTTGGCAAAATTCCGGAGATAGGCATTGGGATGATAGGTCATGCTTTTATGGGCAAATATCATTCAAATGGCTGGATACAGATGCCTTATATTTTCTGGCCGCCGGCAGCAATTCCTAAACTTGTAAAAATATGCGGTATCCCGGAATCGGAAGTTGCCGAAGCTGCAAGAAGGTTTGGATATATGGAATATACAACTGACTGGAAAGACATTATTAATGATGACAGAATTAAAATAGTAGACAACGGGACTCCTAATGATCTTCATCTGGAACCTTCAATTGAAGCTGCAAAAGCAGGAAAGCATATTATTTGTGAAAAACCGCTTGCAAGAAATGCCGCCGAAGCTAAATTAATGAGAGATGCCGTAAAAAAGTATAAGGTTAAAAATGTCTGCGATTTTAATTACAGGATGGTTCCCGCAATTGTACTGGCTAAAAATTTAATTATGGATGGTAAACTTGGCAAAATATATCATTTCAGGGCAAAATATTTACAGGAATGGATTATGGATCCTGGTTTCCCGATGGTGTGGAGATTGAAAAAATCACTGGCTGGAAGCGGTGCATTAGGTGATCTGGGAGCTCACATAATCGATCTTGGAAGATTTTTATGCGGTGAATTTAAATCCG
>JAJFVM010000191.1 GCA_021371805.1 bacterium | reverse complement strand
ATGGACTCACTCGTTAATATGATGCAAAAAACCGATAAAATAAGGCTTACAGGCAGAGGCACGGATTTAAGTTTTTCAATAAAAGATATGCCTGCAATAAAATGTGCCGGAAAATTAAATATTCCTGATGGTGAAGTCTTTACCGCACCAATAAAAGATTCCATAAACGGAACAATAACTTTTAATACCCCTGCAGTTTTTCAGGGAGTAACCTTTGAAAATATTTTCTTTGAATTTAAAAATGGAAAAATAATAAACGCTGCCTCAAATAACACCCGGCGCCTTAATGAAATATTGGATACGGATGAAGGGTCAAGATATATCGGGGAGTTTTCATTTGGTGTCAACCCTTTTATTACAAAGCCAATGAAAGATGGACTGTTTGACGAAAAAATTTCAGGAAGTATTCATTTAACTCCCGGAAGCTGTTATGATGAAGCTTCGAATGGAAACAATTCTTCGATACATTGGGATCTGGTTTATATTCAGACTCCTGAATACGACGGCGGAGAAATTTATATGGATGACATTCTGATCAGAAAAGACGGTATTTTTGTCGTTGATGAACTTCTGCCGCTTAATCCTGAAAATTTAAAATAAACTTTAAAATTAAATAGGCTTAAGATAAAGAAATTAGAAGTAGTTTAATTTTTTGGCTGATGTTAAAATACTTATAATTTTCAATACTTTCAATATTTGAATATTTTGCAAATGGACTCAAACGTAAATTCAGGTGATTGCCTCTTTAAGAAAGAAGATGATGGTTTTTTAGGTAAAATCATTGCAATAGCAAACCAAAAAGGAGGAGTCGGTAAAACAACCACTGCTATAAATGTTGCCGCCTATATCAGCCATTATGGTTATAAGACACTCCTGATTGATATGGATCCTCAAGGCAATGCAACAAGCGGTTTTGGAATTTCCCAAAACGATATAAATATTTCTGCTTACAGTTTGATTATGTACAGCGAGGACCCCAACAAAGCCATCGTAACAACTCCTTATGATAATTTAAAACTTATTCCTTCCACAAAACAGCTTTCAGGGGCTGAGGTAGAGCTGGTAACCGTATTTAAAAGGGAGTACAGATTAAAAGATGCGCTGCAGGAACTTGAAGAAAATTATGATTTTATATTAATTGATTGCCCACCTTCTCTTGGCCTGCTTACAATAAATGCACTTACTGCAGCCAAAGACATAATAATACCTGTCCAATGCGGATATTTCGCACTTGAAGGCGTAGCACAACTTTTAAATATTGTAGATCTTGTTAAAAGAAGTCTTAACGCAAAACTTGAAGTTGAAGGTGTGGTTATAACTTTATACTCGCACAGCAAGCTTGCCAACGGAATAATTATGGAAGCAAGAAATCATTTTCAAAATAAACTTTACGATACGGTAATTCCAAGAAATATCCGTCTTGATGAATCTGCTTCACATGGTAAACCTATAATGGATTTCGAGCCAGGAGCAAAAGGTGCAAAAGCTTATGATGAACTGACAAAAGAAATTATAGATAGATATAAGATTAAACGCTTAACTGTTCAATAATTTTTTATTCTGTGCCAAGAAAACAGATAATCTCAAATCAGGATCTTACCAGACTTTACTTGTATTTCCTGTCATAAAATGAAATCGCTATTGCAGGACCAATATGAGCGGCAACAATTACCCCGAAATCAACTCTGATTAATTCCTTGGGACTAAGCTCCCTTGT
>JAJFVM010000173.1 GCA_021371805.1 bacterium | reverse complement strand
ATGCACCTATAAAAATACCCCCCGATAGTGTCCTGTTATAAAATAAATCTCTTATTTTTCTAAAATCACTATCATTATTGGTTATCGAAATAAGGGCGTTATATCCTAATTCATCAGCATAGTCTATTATTGCTGCTGTAAACGGGGAATAATAAGCATTATGAAAAACGCTGAATTTTTCGGTTCCAAGATTAACATTGGTTATAAACACCCCTATGATTGTATTGTGCTTACCTGCAAGGGTCCTTGCGGGACCATGGGGCACATAACCGTATTTTTCGATAATCCGGGATACTTTTTCTTTAGCTTCAGGAGAAACATTGGAATAATTGTTAACCACCCTCGATACGGTGCTTCTTGATACTCCTGCCAGCTTCGCGATATCTTTGCTATACATATTCATCTACTTAATTTCTCCGTTAAATGAAATATATTATCACATATAAACACGTATTCATACCAAAAAATATACTTAAAAATGACTTTTTTTATTTTATCATAAAATATCAAAATTAAGGTAAATTTATACCTTGTGCATTATTAAATTATAAATTGTCAATATCGCTGAATAACAACACATAAAGGTTAAACAGTTCCTGTTGCGTCATCTAAAAAAGTATCTGAAAGCATATTCGTTGCTTCATTTAAAAATGTATTCCAAATATATTAAGTAAGAATATATTCATAAGACTTTTCAGCAATTGATAAATCCTTTCCTACTTTCTGCTTTAAGGTATTTAATTTAAGTAACTTATCCTGCAGCTTTGATATTTTTCTTTTAAGCTCTGCCGGATTTAAACTGTCATATTGGCTTTTTAACCTTGCCTTTATTTTATCATCAATGTCAGGACACTCAAGAACTCTTCTGTATGGGGTTTTGGCCTCATCATATTTTTTAGTAACCTTACTTCTATCCCTTGTCTTAAAGACAAGCTTTACAACAGGCTGAAAGAAGTTTGTATAACAGCCCAGGTAGGCGTAAAGCTCATTTAAAATACCGACTTCGGTGCCACTGTCATAGCGTAGATATCCAACTGCTCTTCTTACAATAGAGTAGTTTTTCTGCTCAACAAAGCAGTTATCATTTTTTCTGTACTGCCTGGATCTGGTAAACGTGATTTTGTTTTTTATGCAATAGGCAAGCATGTGGGAATTGATAAATTCAGATCCATTATCAGAATCAATTCCGGCAATTGCAAATGGAAATCTGGCTTTAGCAGTCTTTATTGCTTCAAATACATGAACCTGCGCTTTATTTATACATGCTGCGCTCTCATCCCAGCCTGTTAAAACATCTACAAAATTTAAGCTCTGTGCAAAGTCTCCAGAGCCGCATCCTCCATCATGGCCAACAAGGTCTGCTTCAAGGTATCCCGGTTTTTTCTCATCCCAATCTGCAAAAGTTCTAATCGGTATTGATTTTTTTAGAAGCGACCCCGGTTTTGTACCTTTCCTGCCTTTGCCAAGTCTGTAGCGGTCCTTTTCCGGCTTTAGCAGCCTGTCTATTGTAGAAACAGATATTAAAAGCAGTTTTTGTCTTGTTTCTGGGCTCAGTTCTAAATCCTTATGTTTTGTAAGTTTTTCTTTTGCTTCAGCCATGAATGGTTTAAGACGCCTGCTGCAGATAAAATCAAAGATTGTCCAGATTTTTTTCAGTTCTAAAAAAACATCATATCCGTAAATCTTATCCCTTGCTCTTTTAACTTTCCTACCCTTACCAATAATATATTTAATTTTTCTTCCGTTTATTTTGCTATATCCTACTATCTTCCCGGGACTGTATCTTAATATTCTTGCTGCATAAACTCGGCTGTAGCCGGTGGTAGCGCTAAATTCATCTAAAATTTTACCCTTATCTTTTTTATTTGCTTTTCTGTATCTATTGCCAACCTCTGCTGTTATTGCTTTTTTCTGCCTCATATTTAGCATCCTTTTTGCCCCCTATATTTAAAAGATGAAGAACTTAATCTTTAAATATAGTGAGTTTGTCCCATTTTATTAAAATACTTTCAGATACTTTTTTTAAATGAGTTATTCTATGTCAATGTTTTTTTTAAAAAATATTAAATTGTCAAAGAACATTTATATAAAGAGCAATAATTTACTAAGAAGCTATCGTTTCTAAAATCTCACAATTATTACAAACAGATTTAACTTTGGAAAAACTATACATACTCCCGTCTCTCATAATTGCATAAATTACATCAGTAAGTCTTCTGGCAAGACAGGTTATTGCTTCCTTTTTTGTTTTACCCTCTGATATTTTCTTTAGGTAGTAAGCTCTTGATATTGGATTATTATTCCTTCCGTCTCTGGTTCTGCTGATATGATTTAATGCTATGAAAAAAATAGCAGAGTACAGGTATCTTTTTCCATGTTTTGATTTTCGGTACCTTATCTTTCTGCCACTACTTTTTTCAACAGGAGCTACACCTATAAATTTTGCAAGTTTAGACGGTGAAGAAAATCTGTTAATATCAACAACCTGCGATATTATTTTAGCTGCTGTTACAATATTTACCCCTGGAATTGAAGTCAGGCTATCGTAGGAAGATTCTAAAACCAGTTCAGATAATATACCCAAAATATCTTTTAATTCCTCTTGTATGGCAGATAATCTTTCTATATGTTTTTTAATTATTGAAGATCTTGCATCAGTTAAAATATCCGGCATATTATTAGTACTGGCCAAAGATAATATTTTTGTTGCCTTTTTTTTGCCATGTCTTCCTTTGGAATTACTCTTTAACAAAACTGTAAGGCTATCAAGACTTTCTCCTTTTAATTTGGAAGGGTCGGGATATCTGGCAAAGAAAGCAAGGGCACATTTTGAAAAAAGATCAGGAAATACGCTTGAAACTTCCATATATTGATTAAATATGAGCACATGAAGCCTGTTTTTTATCCTTGTAGACTCACCTACCAGCAATTCCCTGTATTTTACAAGCTCCCTTATAGCCAAGCTGTTTTTACTTATAGTAACTTTGTGTAAGCTATCTTTTTTGCTTATTAGAGTTTTGGCAATAAGGCAAGCATCCCTATCATCTGATTTATCTTTATGAGTGGTTCGTCGTCTTCCCCTATCTGTTAATACAGGATCTATGTCCACTACATCAAATCCTTTTTTAAGTAAAAATTCAGCAAGAAAGTTTCCAAGCCCCTGGCTGTCTTCAAGACCAAAAATTAAAGTGCTGCTGCCAGATATATTTTCTAATTCGGCTAAAAACTTAGAAAATCCTAAAAAACTATTGTCAAAAGTAATGGTGGCAAGCAAACTGAAGTAGCTGCTAAAGACTGCTGCCGTATGAGTCCTCTTGTGGGTATCAACTCCCACAAATAGGCAAGATTGCATGATTTTATCCTTTCTCTTGGCTTTTAATGAAAAAGTCACTAGCTAGCACCTACCGTAGGTAGCGATCTTATGCGCATCATTCTATTAACTAATTTCTAGTGACAGAAACTGGCGCAGGCAAGTAGCAAACTCATTTAAGCATTGGCTTTTGTTTTAAAAGCCTGCAAAGCAACGATAAGCTATGCTTGCCTGCTTAAACTGTAAGGGAGCAAGATTTACTATCTTAATTTAAAAGCGATAACTTACCTTACTGGCAAGCCCGCAAAATAATTAATATTAAGATCAGCTTATATCTTACTCCCAGTAATCATAATACCAAAAGTAAGTATCTTTAGAAATATTAATAATTATAGTTATAATATTATCACGGTAGGCAACGATACAGTTTCAGATACTTTTTAAATAAAGCAATTCG
>JAJFVM010000164.1 GCA_021371805.1 bacterium | reverse complement strand
TTTCTGCCTTAGGCTTATTGTTTCAGTAAGTTCATTATAAAAAATCAATTATTTATTGTATTTGTTAACTAAACCTCTCAAAAATGGAATATAATATCTTTCACCCTGGAAACTTTTAACAATTGCGATAATTGCAAATATATAGCAAACTGCACCAAGAACCCAGCCTAACCATGAAAATAAGAACCATCCGACATAAGGTATCATACCTAATATTAAAGAAATAACAATAAAACATACTACTTCTACAATTCCGAGTATTAAAGCTTGAAGAGCATGAAATTTTACGAATTTATTTTCTTTTTCAATTAAGAAAATAATTAGCCCGCCTAACCAACTGAAAAGATAAGCTAAAAGGCATGCTATTTTCGGTTCCATCCCGGTTGAGCTTTTTGCATTAAAATCCGCATCTACCACGGTTTGTTTTTGTTCTGCCATTTCCTTATTCCTCCTGTTATGAAATGATAAATAGACCAATAATTTCTGTTGTTAAAACTAAATAAAGAAATCAAATAACATAGAGATTGAAATTAAACCCCCCTTTATTATTTTTTAATTTTTCTTTGTCAAGTTTTTATTAAAAATAATTATATTATTTATAATCAACAATTAAAACAATAAAATAAAAAAGAATTGAAAATATTCCATATTATCCCTGCAAATTAAATATTTTGCAGTTAGCATTGGAATACAGCAAAAAATTATCTTAAAAATTTTAGTTCTCCGGAGCCGCAAAAGCAGTTGAAGCAACTCTGTCACCTTCTTCAAGATTCATAACCCTGACTCCCTGACTTGCTCTTCCGTATTTTGATATATTGCTTGCATTAACCCGTATGAGAATTCCGTTTATGGACATTATCATCACATCATAATCCTCCCGTAAAATACCAGCACCAGCTATCTTGCCTTTCTTTTCAGTTATTATTATGGCTCTGACACCTTTGCCGCCCCTGTGAAATCTTGTAAAATCGGAAACGGGAGTTCTTTTGCCATAACCATTATCAGTCAGAATAAATAGATCACTGTTCATATCCCTGACTACAGCCATCGCTAAAACTTCATCGCCTTTCCCAAGCCTCATTCCGATAACACCCTGGGCAGTCCTGCCCATATGCCTGCAGTCAGCCTCGCTGAATCTGATTCCCTGGCCATTTTTGGTAATAAGCATTATATCGTCTTTACCGCTTGTCTTCTCAACTCCTATAAGCTCATCTTTTTCTTTTAAGGTAATTGCCGCAATTCCTTCTTTTCTGGAAGTATCGTACTCTTTTATTGAAGTCTTTTTAACATATCCTTTTCGGGTCGCCATTATCAGGTAATCATCTTCACCATATTCTTTTACCGCAATTACGGCCATGACCTTTTCATTTTGTTTAAACGGCAGTATATTGACAATGGCTTTACCTTTGGATATCTTGCTTCCTTCGGGAATCTCAAATACTTTGAGTCTGTATACCTTACCGAAATTTGAGAAGAACATGATGTAATTATGAGTTGAAGATATGAATAAATGTTCAACAAAATCTTCTTCCTTAAGGTTCATGCCTGTTACTCCGCGGCCTCCCCTGTTTTGTTTTCTGTAAGTTGTAACAGGAAGTCTTTTTATATAACCGCTGTGGGTAATTGAAATAACATTTTCTTCTTCCGCAATAAGATCTTCTATTTCAAGATCAGATATTTCAGCTGTTATTTCCGACCTTCTCTCATCTGCATATTTTTTCCTTATTTCTTTTAATTCATCTTTGATAACACTATAAAGCAAAGTATCGTTTCCAAGCAATTCTCTAAGATATTTTATTTTTTCC
>JAJFVM010000158.1 GCA_021371805.1 bacterium | reverse complement strand
AGTAAATAATATGAAAAAGTAAGCTAAAGATACTAACAAATGAAAATGACCAATGAATCGGGGAGTGTAAAAGCTCCCCCTTTTTTTTATCAAAACAATTGGCTAAGTATCGCCATTATTCTTGTAATAATCAAAAAAATTTATTATATTATTATGCAATCTTATCTGCACTATCAGATTTTGGCTGCTCTTTTTTTGCCCATTTAGAAAATTCTTTTATACAGTAATCTACATATTCACGGTTTTCATTTATGATATCCAGTAACTTTCGTAAACGATATTCATAAAAATATTCAGGTTCAAGACCAAAAAAATTAGCAACTTTTTCTATTATTTCATTGCTTGGGGCTGATTTGGTTCTTCTGTTAATCATATGATAAACATAGCTATTTGCAATACCAAGTTTAAGGGAAAGTCTATCATAGGAATAATCATATTCAACTCTTAACTCATCAAGAGCTTCGCCAAAATCCTTATAAGTTATTTTCATTTTTTATATTCCTTTTACTATTTATATTCTCATTATTTACAATGACTGCAATTAGACATTATATAATATTATTTTTATTTTGTGTAAAAATTTTTAAAAAATAGTTGACATTTATTATATAAGGTATATTATGAGAATATATAGATAGTATTATATACATTCTATATGAGTATTTATGAAGTTTACATAATATATATTCAGGCAAGTAGATTATTATATATATATTAATAGATAGGATAGATAGTGAATAGATTTAAGGAAAAATTGCTCGAAGAGGGTAGAACTCAAGATTGGATTGCAAATAAAATAGGTATTTCAAAGACAACCCTATCAAAATATGCTACAGGTAAGAGAAAACCAAATTATGAGGTTGCAATGAAGATAGCATTGCTATTAAATTGTAAACCAGATGATATTTTTTTTGAGGAAAATACTAACAATACTATCAAATAGCTTATGTATAATAAAAGATATTATAAAGACAAATTAATAACGGTAATACAGGCTTCAGAAAACAAGACTTTTAGTATTGAGGAGCTTCTGTTCGAAATAGGTTTTGATGAAAGAGATATCAATAAATTCTACATCAAATTTATAAAGCACAGATTGAGATATGACAAGGATAAGCAAGAACAGTTATAGCATTTGCTTTTTAAAGCGTGAATACACGACCTTTAAGACAAGAAAATAAAAAAAATGAATACGAATACTTTTAAAAAAGATAAAGCCTTAAATGACAAAAAAATAACCGAATTTACAAATCAGGATTTTTGGGACTTGTCTATAGAAAAATACAGGATATCCAAAATTTTAAGAAAATTAATCAAAAAAAATAACCATTATGACTTTAATGGTTTCTCAAAATTAATAGGTTTTTCAAGACATTATATTTATCAGGTAATGACTATGAATATAAAACCTAGTAAGGAATTTATAGAAAAAATAAATCAAATAAAAAGCAATGAATAAAAAAACCAAAATTGAAATCAACCCAGAGATAGAAGTAGAAGCAGATTTATTTTATAGACAATGCGAAAAGGAAAAGAAAAAAAAGTTAAGAAAATTAAAAAGGCTGGAGGTGAAAAATGAAGTACATACAAAGTAATGCAGTCGTTAATATGCGTTTCAAGGACGTTGAAGAAGTGCAGGATTTAAACAGCGATGCAATAGCCTGCAATTCTTACGAGGGAAAACTTCTCATCGTAATAGACAACTTGCTTGATTTTATAGACGGAAAAGACTGCATGATAGGAAATGAGCCTGAGGTCGAACAGGCTAAAAAGGTTCTAAGGCAGGCAAGGGAATTAAACATGGAAGGACTAAATAAAGATAAAAAAGAGATGAGAATTCTTGACGACATAGTCCCCATGTTTCCTGAGCACTGCATAAGAAGAAGCATAAATAGCATAAAAAATAGAGCTCTTAAATAAGAGCCCTACTAACCAAAGAAAAGAGTATCAAATGGAAGAAAAAAAAGCAAGTAAATTTATTAGACCTGCCGGAGCATTCCCACAAACTCCAGAAGGCTGGGAACAATACCGGAGCCAGTTTATTGCTGGGGAAGTTCAGGAGGACGGAGATGACTGAATTAATCTCACAAAGCATAATTATTGATAGTGAATATATGAACGATATAAAAATAAGCTCTAATGGTAATGGGACTTATGAAATTGAAATTGGAGAATTATTTATCAACTTCAAAAGTTACAAGGATTTAAAAAGATTCTGCCTGAATATCCAAAGTGAATATGAGAAGTACAGTGCAAGGCACATTGGACTCTTTGACTGCAAAACTCCACAGGAAACAAAGAATTACATAAATAGCCAGTTCAAATCAATTTTAAATAACTGGGCTGGTGAGAATAATACAAAAAGTGGGGAGCAATAAACAAAGGAAGGTAAAAATTATGAAAACAATTGAGAAATACAAGATAAACCTTGAGAAAACCCACGTTCAATACAAAATGCCTGATGGAAGCGAAGCTGTAGGAGTTACCACGCTTCTTCAGGACGTATTCAGATTTTCCTACGGGCTTGTAGTTTGGGGCTGGAAGGAAGGCATTAAAGGAAATGACATAACAAAGACAAAAGAGAAAGCTGCAGATATAGGAACAATAACTCATGCCCTTATAATGTGCCATTTTGGGGGCATGGAACTTGATACTTCAAATCTTATTCCTGACAACCTTAACATTGCCGAGAATGCATTCCTGTCATTTCTTGAATGGCTTGGCAAAAGGAAAATTGAGCCTGTTGCAGTAGAAAAGGAAATGGTGTCTTCTTATGGTTATGGCGGAACTCCTGACCTCATAGGAATAGAAAACGGGGAGTATTGTTTATATGACTTCAAATCTGGCTCTGGTATTTACGATGACCATTACTGGCAGGCATGTGGCGGATATAGACCACTTGCATGGGAAAACGGATATCCTGTAACAAAAGTTAAATTAATCCATATACCAAAAGATGAGAATATAGATTTTGGTGAAATTATAGTGTCCGACAAGAAAAAGCTTAACTTATATCAGGATTTATTTCTGCATGCACTTGAAATTTATAAAATCAAAAAACAATTGAAAGGAAAATAAATGAACGATATAGCAATGACTGAACCTGGAGTAATAGTAATGACCATTGATGAGGCTAAAGGGGAATTCAATGAGCTTCAAAGGTTTGTAAAATCTGTAATGAAGGAGGGAAGCGACTACGGTATAGTTCCTGGAACTGAAAAACCCACATTACTTAAGCCTGGAGCTGAAAAGCTTGCTCACTTATACGGGCTTACAAGTGAGGTTGAATTTATCTCAAGCGTTGAGGATTGGGATAAACCTTTCTTTAACTATGTAATAAAGACAAAATTATTTCACTTTAAGACAGGAATAAAGGTGGCTGAAGGAATAGGTTCATGCAACAGCTATGAAGCAAGATACAGATATAGGTGGGTCTTTGAATCAGAACTTTCAGAATACGACAAGGCAAATAAGGACGAGCTGAAAAGAAAAGAATTCTATTCAAAAAAGCAGGGGAAAAACTACGTTATGTACAGAGTTTTAAATGATGACATTTACTCGCAGATAAATACAATCCAAAAAATGGCTGAAAAAAGAAGTTATGTTGACGCAGTGCTGAAAGCTACAAGAACATCAGATTCCTTCACCCAGGATATGGAAGACATTGTTGACTACAAGCCCATAAGGAATGAGCAAAAAATAAAGGAAAACAAGAAGGAACTGCTTGAAAAGATTGCAGAGCTTAGAGACGCAGTTGGAATGAAAAAGGAAGAGCTTACCAATCTGGTAGAGGAAAAGTTTAAGACAAACGATGCAAGCAAGCTTTCACTTGAGCAGTTGACTACGATAAGCGATATGCTGGAGGAAAAATTAACTGAAGATTTTGATGACTACAATAACCCAGAACAACAAACATTATAATGGAAGAGCAAATCCTAAAGTACATAAAAAGATGGCATAAGGGACGCCAAAGGGCAATCACGTATAAAGAGCTTGCTAAAGTTTTAAGAATTAATGAACGTGAGCTTAGAAATGTGATTGCCTTGCTGGTAACAAAAGGTGAACCTATCGGAGCTTCTCAGGAAGGCTATTTTTGGATTACTTGCGACGGGGAATATCAGATTGCAAGGGCTGAAATAATATCAAGAATTGACAAGCTAAGGCAACGATTAAATGGACTTGAGAAGGGCTGGGAGGAAAGGCAAGTACCACAGAAAAGCTTATTTTAAGGAGATGATATGATAAAAAACATAGCAATTCTAATTTTAATCCTACTCTTACTCTTAACAGGCTTCATGTTTCTGCTAAGGGAAAACGTAAATTACGATGAAAAGTTAAAGTTTATTGAAGCCTACGAGCAGAGCCAAGAAAAGTATTTGGAAAATGTAAACGAATTGTCGGCTAACTACAATGAGCTTGAAAGCAAATATCAGAAACTTTATGAAAATTATCAGAAGTTAAAAGATTTAAAAGATGGAAATTGGAAGTTATATGAAATAACCGCATATACTTCAAATGAATGTGGCTTTATAACCAAGTTGGGCATAGACCTAAGAGAAGATTATTCTAAAAATTTAAATGTTTGTGCGGTTGACCCAGAAGTAATTCCGCTTGGAAGTATTGTTTTGATTAATTTTAGCGATGGAAATATCAAGCCTTATTTTGCTTGCGATACAGGTTCAGCGATAAAGGGAAAAATTATTGATATTTACATGACAGATGTTTATGATGCGATTCAATTTGGACGCCAGAATTTACTGGCAAAAATCATTAAGTAGAAAGGAATAAAAATGTTGCGAATAATCAGATTATGTTGGTTTTATAGAAAAGAGCCTAAACTTATTTGGGCAACTCTAAGGACATGGGGTTGGTCTAAAAATTTAAGTAATCTACCTGAGTAATAAAAAGAGGGGAAATGAATTTTAAAAAAACAATAGTGGTTTTAAAAAGAGAGATAAGAAGTACTACAAAGCATAGAAATCATTGGATTAATAGAGATCCTGCTGCTGCTGAAAGAGATGATAAGTTTATCTGTGAATTGGAAAAAGCTATTTATATTTTAGATACCAAACATACAGGGGGTTTAAATGGATAAAGACAGGCTTTCAACATTTGATAAAGACAAGCTGATAGACATGATAATAAAAAAAGATGAAATTATAGTAAACCTTGCAAAAAGGGTAGAGGGACAGGAGTATTTGGGTAGGCTTTTAATAGAGGATAAATGGTATAACTTTTATGTGAGGAAAGACGAGTAAAGTAATGTTTATTCAATTAACTTTAGATATAAAAGAAGAATTAACATCTGACTTTAAAAATTATGATTGGCTAAAAGGATATCCTGAAAACTTAATACCATTTTTTAAAGAGAAATTAGAAGATAAAAATTTAGATCCAAAGTTAAGAAAAGATGCATTAAAGAGATTAAAAGAATTAACAAAAGGAAAATATTAAAATGGCAAGAGGAAGAATGATAGACAATTGCAATTTAGATAAATATATAAAAATAATAAAACCTGATGAATTTCCATTATTGTCAAAAGAAGCTATCGAAGGTTTTAAAGAGTTGTTATTCATTTCCAACAGAGATGGGTTAATTGATTTTTCAAATCCTTATGACAGTGGAGTTGTTTATGATTTAACAGATATTGCTTTTATTTGT
>JAJFVM010000120.1 GCA_021371805.1 bacterium | reverse complement strand
TAAATTTTTATATCGACATAGCTTATTTGTTTTATTTAAATTTGAGATTTAAAATTATAGTTCAGGTAATATCTGAAATATTTGACTAAACGGTTTTATGGTTAAAGAAAAAAATAATAGCAGCGGCGATAATAGTATAGATAACGAAAAGCCTTATTATGGGCTCGAGGGTTCTTCATTTGCAGGTGATAATTCAGATGAGAGTTCTTATCAGAAAGCCGGAGAAAACCCTTATACTTTAGCAGCCAATAGTCCTGATTCAAATAACGAATCGGAATTCAGTTCAAATAATGATCCTGAGCTTGAAGGTCTTGAATCCATAAAAACATCTGAAATACTGGTTCAGGAAATAGAGAAAAAAGATATAAAAAAGAAATCCGGATTCAAAAAACTGCCGCTATATGCGAGAATCCTTATTATTTTTTTTGCCTGTGTTTTTGGGGCAGCTGCTATCGGAGGAGGATTGTTTTACTGGTATATAAACAAGGCAAATAAAACGATGAATTCAATTACAAGTTCGGAGATTGAAAATATTCTGGCTCCCATTGAATCCAGTCAGGAACCTGTTTCAATACTTATTTTAGGAAGAGATTCAAGAGATACGGAAAGTGATCTCGGAAGGGCCGATACGATAATGGTGTTATATCTTAACCCTGTACAAAAGCGTGCAACCCTCTTATCTATACCAAGGGATACTCTTGTTGATATTGCCGGACATGGGCAGGATAAAATAAATGCTGCTTATGCATTTGGCGGTGAAGAATTAATGATTAAAACAGTCTCAAATTTTCTGGACGCAAAAATTAATCATTTTATTACTATAGACTTTGATGGATTTGTAAAGCTTATTGATGCACTTGGCGGCGTTGATATAACTATTGAAAGACCTCTGATAGACTCAAAAACAGGTGCAAACTTTTCCCCCGGGAACCATCACCTTACAGGTGAACAGGCATTAGCCTACTCAAGAAGCCGCTCAACTGAACTTGCTGATATTGGCAGGATTCAGAGGCAGCAGCTTTTATCTAAAGAACTTATAAATCAGAAGTTAAATTCACAGTATCTTGCAAAAGTCCCTGATTATTTCAATATACTGATTGAAAACACAAAAACGGATCTTGACCTTCTTACCATACTTAAATATGCGAAAGTAGGGCTTTCTTTTGACTCGGAAAGCTTTGAAACGGCAATTGTTCCTACTCATTCAGACTGGATAGAAAACAAAACCATCAGTGTCCAGATTCCGGATCTGGATGAATCAAAAGCAATGTGGCAGAGAATACTGATCGGAGAACCTGCAAGTAAATATAATGCCGCATATTCAATAGATGCAAATGCAATCCCTGATGCGCTTGCTACCGGTATGACATATAAAATTTCAGTTAAAGTAAAAAATACGGGTGCGATCAAATGGGAAAACGGCGGAGCTACCCCTGTTTTTCTTGGTTATCACTGGATTAATTTTGATACAAAGGAAATGGTCATATTTGACGGTAAAAGGTCCGTTCTTCCGCAGGCTGCAGTAAATCCGGATGAAGAGGTAACATTTGATATGAACATAAGCTCGCCGCCGGATAAAGGTAAGTATATACTCCAGATTGACCTTGTAAAGGAAGGCGTGACCTGGTTTTCATACCAGGGTGTTCCGCCTCTTGAAAAATATTGTACGCTTGATATTTCTTATTCGGCTCAGTACGATGATGAAAATTCAACTCCTCTTTATCTTGATCCGGGACAGGAATTTACTTCGCAGGTTGTTGTAAAAAACACCGGGTTTTTACTCTGGGAATATTATAAAAAAGTCGGGAGGATTGATCTTGGCTGCCATTGGATAAACAGAGATACGGGCGAGGTAGTTCTCTGGGATGGACCGAGAGGACTTCTCCCCAACGATGTTGCCCATAATGAACAGGCAAGAGTTGATATGAAAATTAATGCTCCGGATAAACCCGGCAGGTATATACTTCAATACGATATGGTGCATGAGAGTAAGACATGGTTTTCAGAACAGGGGGTAATACCACTTGAAATAAATATAAATGTCGGCCAGACATTAGATAAAAAGATAGCTAAAAATACTACCGTAAAGGTATTTAATGGAAATGGGAGCTCCGGTTCCGCAACCCAGTTTATTGATAATCTTACCAAGTACGGATTCAAAGTTGCTAAACCTTCAAATGCGGAAAACTTTAATTTCAAAAAAACAATATTAATTTATAAGACAAATACTTTAAAAAAAGCTGAACAGCTTGCATTGATTTTAGGAAGCTATGAACTGGTTCAATATAATAGCGCCGATTGGAGTGCATATAATTCTTCTTCTGATGTAATTATAATACTTGGCAGAGACTATGCTGAAAATATAAATTAGAATATTTTATTATGCTATAATACTTTCATGAAAAGAAAATTTTCGTTTAGAATATTATTACAGATTCTTTTTGACATAATTATAATTTTTTCTTCCTTTATTATCTCTTTCTTTCTCAGAGGGCAGATTGATTTCAGAGGAAGAGATGTTTTAATCTCACAATATTCCACCGCTTTAGTTTCATATATAGTTATCATAATAATTGCAAAACTTCTCATGTTCTGGTTGTTTGGCATGTACCGGCGTATCTGGAAGTATGCATCGATTAAGGACATGATAGCTATAACTGAAGCTGCGGCAGCAAGTTCTGTTTTAATGGTAGTTATTTTTTATATTTTAGGTGCTCCGGTAGGTTTTTTAGGGCTTAATATTAATTTTTCACTTCCTTATTTTCCCAGAAGCATATTTATAATTGATTTTATTCTGACACTTATTTTGATTGCGCTTTCAAGATTTTCGGGAAGATTCTTCAATGAACTGAAGTTTGGAAATGTTAAAACCAGAAAAAAAAGAGTTCTGATAATTGGTGCAGGTGATGCCGGTGAGATGATTGTAAGAGAGATTATAAGGCAAACTACGGGGGAATACATAGCCATTGGCTTTTTGGATGATGATCCGGTTAAAATCGGAAAGCAGATTCATGGTGTAAGAGTATTGGGGCCCATTTCGAAACTGGAGACTGCAATATCAAAGTATTCGATTGATGAAGTTATAATGGCAATCCCTTCAGCTTCAGGCGATCTGCGCAAGAATATTGCTTTAAGGGCCAAGGATAAGGGTGTCAGGTGCAAAACTCTTCCGAGCTTATATGAAGTTATTGATGATAAAGTTTATTTATATCAGGTAAGGGATATAGAAATTGAAGATATACTGGGAAGAGAGCCGATCCGGATAAAAATTCCGGAAGTTGTGGCCGAAATAAAAGACAGGGTAATTCTGGTTACCGGTGCAGGCGGCTCGATAGGTTCTGAAATATGCAGACAAGTTGTAAGATTTAATCCTGAAAGGGTGATACTTGTCGATCATGCCGAAAACGCATTGTTTTTAATTGAAAGGGAGCTTAAGGAAAAGTTTTTTTATCTTAGTGCGGTCCCGATTGTTGCAAATATTAAGGATAAAGAAATAATGAAAGCTGTAATAGAGCGTTATAAACCTGTAATAATTTTTCATGCTGCCGCATATAAACATGTTCCTCTTATGCAATTGAATCCTGAAGCTGCAATACAAAATAATTTTATAGGAACAAAAACACTTGCAAAATTATCAGTTGAGCTTGGTGTTAAAAGGTTTGTGATGCTTTCTACCGACAAGGCAGTAAAACCGAGCAATGTAATGGGGATATCCAAGCTTCTTGCAGAAAAATATCTCCAGGCGTTATCAAAGGAAGGTGAGACACGTTTTGTGATAGTAAGATTCGGAAATGTGCTCGGGAGCCAGGGCAGTGTTGTCCCGATATTTAAGCAGCAGATATTATCAGGCGGTCCTGTAAAGGTTACACATCCGGAAATGAAAAGATATTTTATGACAATACCTGAAGCAGCACAATTAGTAATCCAGGCAAGTATAATCGGACAGGGCGGGGAAATTTTTGTTCTTGATATGGGTGAGCCCTTCAATATTCTTGACCTGGCTACAAATATGATAAAATTATATGGGATGGAGCCTGGCAAGGATATTGAAATAGTGTACACAGGGCCTCGCTCCGGTGAAAAATTAAACGAAGAACTTATTTCAGAAGACGAAGAATTAGTCTCCACTCATCTTCCTCATATACAAGAGGCAAAATTTAACGGAAACGGCAGATTGAGCAAGGAAGAAACAATCAATCTTCTGTTTAATATTGAAAAAGAAATACAGGTTTATGACTACTTAACCCTTTTTAAAGATTTACGTAAAATAGTCCCGGATTTTGATGAAAAAGAAATGTGGTTTAACCCGATTAAAGATTATGATAACAATTACGATACCCAATAATCTAAACAATTCCCCTTTTGTTTCCTATACTTAATTACGCAATTATATAAGCAATTTATACAGATTCTTAAGTATTCCCGCATCATTTTTTGTAATCTCTTTTAAATCTTTATTTAAAATTCTTTATTTAAAACGTAAAATTATTTTAAAACTGTTTTGGTTATAATTTTAAACTTATATTAATATATAAGCTTATAAAGAAATTTATATTCCATTATTTTTTCTAATAACCCGTAAGGGCAGAGTACTATGCACCTCAGTGCATGGATCTATGGGGGAGTTTATATTGAGGAAGTTTCAGCTTTTCATTAAAAGGTGTCTTGATATATTGTTTTCATTTATATTTTTAATCTTGCTGGTTCCCTTGTGGGTTATAATTCCGATTTTAATCAAGCTGGATTCAAGCGGCAGAGTCATATATACACAAAAAAGAATAGGAATTAACAGCGGATTTTTTACGATTTACAAGTACAGGACGATGAAAGAAGGAACGCCTGATATTCCGACGGACGAAGTTTCAAATTCTACAGAACTGGTAACGAAGTTCGGATCATTTTTAAGGAGGACAAGCATTGATGAAATTCCTCAGCTTATAAATATTTTAAAGGGACAGATGAGTTTTATTGGTCCAAGACCTGCACTTTACAATCAGCTGGAGCTTATAAGCTTAAGGAAGGAAAAAGGTGTTGATGTCATGCGTCCCGGAATAACCGGACTTGCACAGGTAAGCGGACGTGACGAACTTCCTATTCCTGTAAAAGTTGAATTTGATAAAAAATATGTGGACAGCTTTTCTCTTATTAACGACTGCAGAATTATGTTTATTACTGCAAAAGCTGTTCTTACTGCAAAAGGAAATAAATAGTACGGATTGTTAATGTGATAGCTTACCCAGAAACCGGTCTAATCTTCTTTTGACTTATTTTTTAACAAGTCTTCGTTTTCAATAAATTCTAAAATATTTTCTTCAATTTCGTCTCTGACTTTTCTAAATATGGAAAGTTTTTCTTCAAGAGTGCCGCTTGCTTCGGCAGGATCCGTTAAATTCCAATGTATAAGTTGAGTTTTACCGGGAAATATCGGGCAGGATTCTCTGGCATTATCACAGACAGTAATTACATAATCAAAAGCATCTTTTAAAAAATTCTCAATCCCCTTGGATTTCTGTTTTGATATATCGATATTTATCTCGTTCATTACTTTAACTGCCAGCTGATTTAATTCTTTAGGTGAAATTCCGGCACTTTCCACTTGCCAGTCTTTTTTGTAGTTTTTTAAAAATCCTTCCGCCATCTGGCTTCTGCATGAATTACTTGTACACAAAAATAATATTTTCATGGTTAATCCTTTAACTAATTTTATAATATTTAATTATGACACCTATTTCCAAATAATTGATTATTTATTACTTTTTAAATCTCAGAATTATAATATTAATATTATTCGCTTTCTTCATACAAAATCTTTATGAATATATCAACTAAATTAGGATCAAATTGGCTTCCTGCATAAGTTCTATTAATTATCGGGTTATTGTTATCTGGTAATTCAGTTTTATTATCAGAGGCAGTCATATTAATTTTTTGAAATAATATAATTAAAGTAATCGATGATTTTATTATTATAAAACAGACACATGATTCTGTTGCTCGATTGTCGTTTTTTCATTCCCCAACTCTTTGGTGAGTGTCAATATGTTGGAGATTAAATCTCCTACATATTCGCTAATTAAGAAATTAATAGCTCCGATATTGTTATTCAGGTCATTTATCCGTTTTTTGGTAGAATTTAAATTCCAATCCAATTCTCTTGTCGCCTGATCGAATTTGCTTATAAATTCTTTGCCTTGCTCTTCCATAATGATATTCAGCAGGGCATTTGGAGTTAACGGATTGTTCCTCCCGTCTCCTCTGATCATGTAAAGTCCATTTGATGTACAATATGGCTTAAACTTTCCGCTTGAAATTTCTATTCTGATAAATGGCAGTTTGTCCAGATTCTCAATAATTATTGCAAGATCTATTTCAGGTATGCATGCCTGAGCCTTGTTGATTATTTTTAATCTTTCGGTATCACCTACAGGGCATCCGATGATTTTACCCCTTTGTATTCCATTGAGACCATTGTCTTCTTTTACTCCAACCAATATAGTGCCGCCATATTTTGAATTAGCGAATGCAACCAAATCTCTGCACTGGAGACTATCTATACTTTCTTTGTAATCCAGAATATAACTTTCTTGCGAATTTAATAATTTTTGTGCACGAAAAGATATCCCATTGTATTCCTTGTTATATGTTTTATATATTAAATCATCTTTCAATTTTCAATTAGTCCTTTTATGATTTTATTAAATTAAATTCAGGGTTATGACATTCCGGATCATACCCTTAATTTTACTCTTTAAGATTTCATTTAATATTTAATTATTGAAGTTTGACAAAACCGGCCTTTTCGCCTAATGCCTGGCCATCTGAGCTTAATATTAATCTGTACATGTTTAATTTTTGGTATTTGATTATCCAAGTACTTACTCTTCCCAGACCATATTTTTGATATTTTGTACCTGTCGAACATCATGAATCGATTCATTATGCATCATATCATTGATTTCATAGTTTGTCCACAAAAACCTGGCCCGGATTATTATATCTTCGTAGAAAATCTTTGAATTTCTGGCTCTCAACCTGTCTTTTGTCTCCATTCTGTTCTGGCTCATCATAATGATTGGAGCCTGTATGGCAGCAGACAGGAAAGAATCAAATTCAAATAATATAAAAGGATAAGAATCGAAACTAATTTTTTGCGATTGGAGGCGGATCTATACAATACCAGGAAGATCCTGAAATTTTTGAAAACCTGCCCGTTCTAATTTGATAATAAATTCTTTTAATCCAAGAGTCAAAAATCTTTAAATGTGTTTTTCTATCCAAAATTCAGCCTGAAGATTATTAAAAAAAATTTCCGGGGGTATTGACAAAGTTCATTG
>JAJFVM010000122.1 GCA_021371805.1 bacterium | reverse complement strand
TAAAAAGTTAAAAAGAATAGATATAATCATATTCTTTTAAAAATAGCTTCTTGATTTAATTTATAAAGATTTTTATAATTATTTACTTAATATTTTTTTTATATTGATTTTACATATGCTTAAAAAAATTACTAAAAACTTTTTCAAGATCATTGACATAAATCCTAAAATTACTAGAATAAACATGGTGAAACACTTCATTTAAGCAGATTATTTTTATATTAATGCAATAATTACTAAAAAAATGACAACAATTAAAGATGTAGCAAAAAAAGCAGGTGTTTCGGTAGGAACAGTCTCAAATGTTCTTAATGAACTTGATACTGTTACCGACAAAAACAAATCTAAAGTTATAAATACCATAAAGTCTTTGGGATATAAGCCTAATAAAATAGCTGCAAGCCTTTCAAGAAAAAAGACAATGAATATCGGCTTGATAATCCCGGATGTATCCAGCCCGTTTTATTCAGATTTGATTAAAGGTGTTACTGAAACTCTGGACTCACACGGCTATAATGTTTTTCTCTGCAGTTCAAGTGGTAATATAAATAAGGAAGCTAAAATCATCAATGATCTGCTTTCAATGTGGATCGATGGAATAATTCTTATCCCCATTTATTCAAGCAAAAGAGATAAAGAAAATCTTGAAAAAATTAATAACCCGATTGTGCTGGTTAACAGGGAAATTAAAGGTTTTAAATGTGATATGGTTATCTTTGACAACTTTGGTGGAGCATACGAAGCAACAAATTTTTTAATTAAAAATTATCATAAAAAAATAATAATTTTGGACGGACCAAGATATTCAAAGTCTTTTGAAGACAGGCTGATGGGGTGGAAAGCTTCGATGGAGGAAAACAATTTATATAAGAGCAGCCTGATTTTCAGAGGAGACTTTTCAGTTGAATCCGGCCGCGAAATGATGCTCGAAGCTTTCAGTAAACTGAAAGAAATAGATGCAGTTTTTGCATCAAGCGACTTGATTGCTTTGGGTGCATTAAATGCAATTGAAGAAAAAAATATGAAGGTACCTGATGATATTTCAATAATCGGTTTTGGAGATATCTTTTTAAGTAAATTCCTGAAGCCATCCCTTACTACTGTCAGAAGACCTTTCTATAATATCGGTAAAACGGCGGTTTTAATATTACTTGAAAAAATATCCGGCAACTGTGACGTGAAAAAATTTAAAAAATTCATTGTAAAAGGCAAACTTGAAATCAGGAATTCCGTCAGGAAAAAGATATAAAAGCATCAATAAATTATCAGCACAACGCAGAAAACCATGCATTTTCAGAAATTAATCACCTTTAGAATAAACATTTATATTTTTTACACAGCAATAAAATTATTTTTTAATTAACAAACCCAAACTGCAAAATTACAAACTTATAAAAAATAATTACAGATTATATTTTAGTCCTATTTAAATATTCCAGAGCTTTTTTCAGATCCGCCCAGCCATCAGTAGCTACTACTTTAGCTTCAAGTTTTTTATATGTCAGGAAGAAATTCTCAATTTCTGTCAGCAAATGAGGAGCAATATCATGAATGTCATTTACATGCTGGTAAAGAGAGTCTTTTAAAGGAACAGCAAGAATTTTATTATCATTTCCTTTCTCATCTCTCATTTGCAGAACACCTACCGGTTTTGCTTCAATAAGGCATCCCGGAAAGGTAGGTTCCGAAATAAGAACAAGTACATCAACCTCGTCTCCATCTTCTGCCAACGTATTTTCTATATATCCGTAATCTGCCGGATAGTGAACGGCACTAAACAGGACCCTGTCAAGCTTTATTCTTTTGCTTATGGGATCATATTCATATTTGTTTCTGGAACCTTTAGGAACTTCAACAATAACATTAACAACACGAGGATAAGTTTTTTCCATTTAAACAACCTTTATATATTTTTTTATTCAATAATCAGTTTTTAAAATTTCAGAAATATTATTTTAACACTAATTGTACTTATTTTACTAATGTTATTAATATTATAAATAGATGAAAATTTCAAATTTATATATAATAGTGTTAATTAAAAATTCTATTTTTACGATTTATAGAGGAAAGCACAAATGAATCTACCAGAACGTATTTCTGTTGATCCACAAATATATCATGGTAAAGCCTGCATTAAAGGAACACGAATAATGGTTACAGTTATACTGGATAATCTGG
This sequence comes from bacterium, assembly GCA_021371805.1. GTDB lineage: Bacteria > Actinomycetota > Humimicrobiia > Humimicrobiales > Humimicrobiaceae > JAMDDL01. The sequence goes on along the minus strand of JAJFVM010000122.1, from coordinate 677 downwards.
CAGCAGGTGTTAGCTCCGAAGAGATTTTAAAAAGTTATCCTACTCTTCATCCTGATGATATTAAAGCTGCTATTGCTTATGGAGCAGAACTGGCTAAAGAACAAATCATCCCTATTGGCATAGGAGCATAAAGTTGAATTTTAAAATCGATGAAAATCTGCCAGTTGAATTTGTCGATTTTACCAGTATCAGCCATGCTAAATAATGACTTCATTTTTGAAATATTGCTTGATTTGATTTCAATACCAACCAACCGGGAATCATGCTGGATACAGAAATCAACTTCAGCACTTCCTTCATCACGGTCTTTAGCCCAATAATAAAGATCTATTTATTTATGTACCCCTCCGGCAATTAAACTTTGCCCTACAACCAGTTCCATTATTCTGCCTTTATATTCCCCTGAAATCATTTCTTTATAGGCATTATTGATAAAACTTACTTACCCTATATCCAACCAAATCATTTTCTTTGGACGATTACTTTTGGCAACTATGGGCTTTAAATACTATAAATTGTATTTATAACTATAATGTTCCCAAGGATAATCGTTCAATACATCTTTAGTTTTTTTTGCTTTTCCAAAAACTCTTTAATAATTTCAATGCTAGCATCATGCCCCTCTTGAGTGAATGTGGCACAAGCATCATCTATAATAATGCAGTTATATCCTCTAT
>JAJFVM010000103.1 GCA_021371805.1 bacterium | reverse complement strand
CTTCAGCTAAATTATATAATCCCGCATATGTATTTAACTCCTCATTATGATTTCTCATATCCAAATCAAACAACTTGGAGTTTTTATAAAATTGATCGGAAGCTTCCTCAAAATATTTAACTTTCATTTTTGCCGCCTTTTAAATTAATCACAATAAAAAACATATATACAAAGCTTGCATATAAATACAAATACATGCTCTATAAATTTACAAAATAATTAACGAAATTAACTAACAGGTTTTGAATCATAAAGGAAATAATATACCTATTCAGATATGATGTCTTAATAGATTTTCCAGATCCCTTATGTGCTTTTCTTTGTCTTTCTAAAGTTCTTCCCAGAACTTAAGGCATTCTTTACAATTCCGTGCATCATCCTTATAGGAATTTTTAATCTTCCACAGGCTTTTATTTTCTTTAACCATCTGAGCCATAAGATTGTAAGTATTATTATCTAACATTTTTCTCCTTTTTTATAAAGTCATAATTTGCAATTTGCAAAACGGTTTGTATATAAATAATAATTTATTAATGGTTAAATTTCAAGAGTTTTAAAAATATTTTTTTAATACCAGCCTAATCTAGAAGATACCGGAATAAATAAACAATATTCAAGATATAAAGCATTGTTTGTAAAAAGCAAAATCATATTGTTCTGTCATGAGACAATGTCATATTAATCTCTAACCAGTAATCCACTACTTTTTTTAAAGTTTCTATATATTCTTCATAATCTTCAGGTTTTTTTACAAAACTATTAGCCCCCAGCAAATAGGAATTTTTAAGATCTTCAGGATCGTCTGAGGATGTAAATACAACAACTGGTATATTTCTTGTATATTTTCTCTCTCTTATCTTCTTTAGAATCTCAAGTCCTCCTAAAAATGGCAGTTTGAGATCAAGGATAATCAAATCCGGCATATTCTGTATTTTCTTGAGTTCCGTTTCATCCTCAGAAAATAAAAATTTTTCTGCCTGAATTCCATCGTAAGCCATTATAATATATTTCAGTAAACTTTTATTTTTCTTAAAGGCTCTAATCGAAAAACCAACATCATCCTTATCATCTTCAACTAAAAATACTATTTTTTTATTCATATTTTGTTCCTCCAAAGTTTTGCAAAAAAGTTTTATTTCAATCTTTTAACTGTTTCCCTTTCAACGATTGAAGTGTCAAAAAATACTGGCTCTTTTTTGAATTTTTTACCGTTAATCAAACCAAGCAGCATCGTTGCACCTGAATTCCCCATCTCTTCCAAAGGTTCATTAACTGTTGAAAGTGCAGGGATTGAATTCATGGATTGTTTGATATTTCCAAAACCAAGAATAGAAATATTTTCAGGTATTTTCAAATTCTGAGTTTTAAAAGCATCTATTGCGCCAAGTGCAATAAAATCATTTTTACAGATAATTGCGCTCATCTCGATTTTATTATTCTTCAGATAATCTTTTATCATTTCAAGTGATTCATTATACGGGTTATCCATTTTCCCTTTTTTAAGAATTATATTTTTCTTATCTGTTTTTAAATTATTCTTGGCAAGACCTTCTAAGTAACCATAATATTTATCCTGGGATATCAAAGATTTTTCATCCATCCAGCCCAGATATCCGATACTGCTGTGACCAAGATTTGAAAGATAATCAACTGCATTTATCATTGCTTTCTTAAAATCAATTGAAACCTGATGGAATTTACCATCTATAACCGGTCTTCTTATAAGTACCGCAGGTATGTTCCTTAGGTTTTCCTTTTCTATATGTTTTGTTTCCTTTGCCCCTCCGATAAATATCAATCCATCAGCATAGAGGGTATTTAGTCTGTCAATCTGGTCTGTTTCAACGGCATTATCATAGTATGTTGATGATAATACAAGTACATAATCATCCTTTGCTGTTTCATGTTCAATACCTGCAAGAATTTGCGTAAATACAGGGTTGTTTATATCCGGAACTATTATGCCAAGTATTTTTGTCACTTTTTTTGACAGGCTTCTGGCAATAATATTCGGCCTGTATTTTGTTTCTTCTATTATCTTTAAGATCTTTTGTCTGGTAAGTTCCTTAACATATCTTTCTCCGGACAACGCATGTGAAACAGTTGTAACTGAAACCTCAGCTAACCTGGCAATATCTTTTATTGTTACGGTTGTTTTATTGTTTTTAGGTTTTTTTATCATGTTTATGTTTATTTTTTAAGTTTGTTAACTTTTTTCATAAATTATGCAAAGCGGTTATATTTTTTGTATTATAATCAATTCCGGATTTATTTACAAAAAATAACATAAAAAATTATTAAATACTTTTAATTTTTAAAAAATTAAAATATCTAAACAACATTAATTATAGTCTTATACAAAACGATTTGCAAATTTTTTTATAGATGAGCTGTACAAACTAAAACAAGTATCAGAGCTTTTTGGATCTTTACAGGCATCATTAAGAACTGGTCAGAAAATATCATTAATATAATAAGCATAAAACAATCAGGACTGACTGATTTTCTTTTTAAGTTCTTCTATTTCTCTCTTTAATTCAATCATTTTAAGCTCACGGCCGACTGTCAGATCCTGGAATCTTTCCAGTTCAGCAAGTCTCTTTAATTCATGTGCTTGATGTTCTTCATGTACCCTCTGTTTTGCCAGCTTAGCTTCCGCCTGCTTTTGCGCTGTAATATCACGGGCTGCTGCAAATACACCCAGCACATTATTGTCAGAGTCGCGGTAAATTGAAGCATTATATAAAACATCCGTCAGCTTACCATTTTTATGCCGTATAGTCAGAGGATAATCCGTTACCAAACCTTTGACAAAAACCTGCTGGTATCCTTCACGTGCTTTTTGCGGATTTGTAAAGTAATCAGAGAAATCCGTTCCGATAAGCTTCTCGCGTTGAACACCCGTAATCTTGACAGTTGCCTCGTTTACATCTGTAATCTTTCCTTCAGGGCTGATGGTAACCAAGGGATCGAGGCTTGCTTCAATGAGACTTCTGGCATATTGAGCAGCTGCTATTAACTTTTTCTGAAAAGCTGTCTGACTTGTTATGTCGCGGGCTATAGATGAAACGCCAATAAGCAAACCTGAAGAATTAAATATAGGTGAAACAGTCAGGGAAATACTAATTATTTTTCCATCCTTGCGTCTGCGGGTTGTTTGATAATGCTCTATGTGCTCTCCGCTGCGTATCTTTTCAAGAATCCTGTCCATTTCCCGGGGTTTTTCGCTGGATGCAAGAATAGAGATAGGTTTTCCGATAACTTCGCTGGCTTTATATCCGTACATTTTTTCTGCTGAAAAATTCCAGCTTGTTATTATTCCTTCTGGTGTTTTTCCGATTATTGCATCATCAGACGATTCAACAATAAATGTTAAAAAATTTTCCCTGCTTTGTTTATCCTCTTCAAATTTATTCATTTTTTTATTACTTTCAGCCATAAGATAGACTCTTTACTTTTTTAATTTTATCTTAATGTAAAATAAAAAATTGCCCCTTTATCTACTTCTCCTTCAGCCCAGACTTTTCCTCCTAACCGGTCAATAATACGCTGTACCGATGCCAGGCCTACACCGGTACCAGGAAAGTCCCTGTCGGAATGCAGGCGCTGGAAAGGTTTAAAAAGCTTATCAGCGTATGCCATATCAAAACCTGTGCCGTTATCCGAAATAAAATATATCTGATTGCCGTCCTTCTGGATGACATCAAATTCTATTCTGGCCAGAGAGCGTTTGGATGTAAACTTAAATGCATTGCCCAAAAGATTTTCAAAAACCAGTTTCAATAAAAGTCTGTCTCCCTGAGCATATATGTTTGGTTTAATAACAAAATTAACTTTACGCATAGTTTCTTTTCTTAATTCTCTGGCAACCTCCGATGCAAGCTCGCTTAAATTGATTTTCTCAAGCTGAATTTCGGAACGGGTTATGCGTGATAAGTTGAGAATATCATTAATTAACCTGGCCATTAACTGACATGATGACCTTATTCTTTGGAGATATTGTTTAGCTTGTAAATCCAGCTTATCGCTGTAATCTTCAAGAAGAACATAACTGAAGCCATCCATTTTCCGAAGCGGTGCCCTCAGATCATGAGATACAGAATAGCTGAAAGCTTCAAGTTCTTTATTTGCTATTTCAGTCGCATTTTTTGCCTGCTGGACTTTTTCCAGCGCTGCCTGAAGTTCACGATTGGCAACTTCTGTTTTGATTCTCTCAACATTAAAATCATCCAGGATGTTCAGCATAGCCCGCTGAGCATCTTCAAGTTTTTTATTTGATTTCTCAAGTTCATTTGCTCTTTGTATTAAATTTTTATTTAATTTATTGATTTTTTCTTCAGATTTTTTAAGTTCAGTAATATCCTGAAGCCAGACTATTACGCATTCCTGTGACAGTTTCAGGAAAAATGTATATAAAAGAAAAATAGATTCTTCCTGTTTTCCATTTTTGATATAAAATAGATGGCCTTCTACCTTATAATGATTTTTTCCGGTAGTCAGAGTCTCCTCTAAAGTATTGCGTATTGAACAATTTTTACAAGCTGGACTAAAACCACAGCCTCTCTGATCCTGTATGGAATTAACACATCGAAGCGCTTCCCCCACACGTATGCCTTCTATTTCCTTAATAGTTTTTTTGGAAAAGCTTTCCAGAACATTATTGGAGCTGATTATCCTTCTTTCTCTGTCAACCAATATCATCAACATCGGGCAACTGTCAAGAATAGCAGCAATTTCACGCTCTTTCTGGAAAAGAGAGTCCTCAATTAGCTTGCGTCCTGTAATATCACTTGCATAAATCCGGTAATTTTTATTTGACTTTACAAAAATTATCATCTGAAGATACCAGGAACCATTGATTTTAACATCCTGAGAGACATAAGGAAGATTGTCCTTCCGAAGTTTTTTAACTAAAACTTTCCAGTTTGAAAAGAAGGGATGAGCAATACCTTTTGAAAGAATGTCAGGAAAATTAGCATGAGCAGCAGGATTCATATATTTGATATCACCATTCACTCCAAGTTCAAAAACCGGCATTGGATTCAATTCAGGAAAGGAAGCCAGATCTTTAAGACGGGTTATTTGATTTTTATCTTTTGAAATACCTTCAGCTTTATTATCCTTTTTCATGTCACAACGATTTCCTTTTCAGGCAGACTTATCTATCAGTAAATTAAAATATCCCATCCGTACTATATCCGCCAGTCCAATAAGAATAAAATTCCATAAAAGGACTATGCAAATTAGAATTATATCATTATGACAAATGTTTATAAAATATTCTGTATCATGATGATTATAAATAATATTAGGGAGCAGCATTAGGAGGCTAAATTTAAAATTAAAAAGTTTTGGGCTTGTTGTTTTACGGATTTAACAATATTTAAAGCAAGTCTGTTTGTCAATAACTAAATATAATTAATTTATAAAATTATTCCTATAATTAAAAATTTATTTTACTCAAAAAAGGAAGATGGGCATATGTAAAAGCCAGGATCTTCGCAGTTGAATCAGTAAGAAAAATTATTCCAAGCAAAATTATAAAAACTCCTGAAATAATTGAAATAACATTTATATGCCTGTTTATTCTTTTTAAAAAATTTGAAAAAAAACTGATAAATAAGCTTGCCAGAATAAAAGGAAATCCCAAACCCAAAGAATAAAAGGTTAAAAGGAGTATTCCCTGCTTAACTGTATCCAATTTACTTGCAAGCAGCAGTATGCTTGAAAGAATCAAACCAACACACGGCACCCATCCAAAAGAAAAAATAACTCCAAAGAGAAAGGACCAGATATAACCTTTTTTCAGTGTAGATGGCATATTGAACTTTTTTTCAAAATTCAAGAACGGAATTTTAAAGAGTCCCACATAATGAAGTCCGAAAACAATAAGAATTGCACCACCTATTCTGCCTATTATCCCTATATAATTTTTAAAAAGCTGTCCTAAAAATGTAGCCGTGGAGCCCAGGATAACAAACACTATTGTAAATCCGAGCACAAAAATAAAACTATTTAAAAGTATATATATTCTTTCGGAAAATTTTATATCCTTATTTTTATATATGACATTACGAGTCATTATGCCCAGGTATACAGGTACCAATGGCAGTACACAAGGAGATATGAAAGATAAAAGTCCTGCTAAAAAAGCAGAGAAAATTCCAATTCCAAACATTTAATTTTTAAGAATTTAAAGATTTTTCAATTGAACTGATCAGTTGGTCTTTAGTCATCAGTCCGACATTATGAAATAAAATTTCCCCGTTGCGACCTAATATAAAAGTAGTAGGAAGTGCATTTATTCCCCATTTTGGCATTATTTTATCAATGCTTCCATCAATAAGAGTAGGATAACCTATGTTTTTATCTTTGATAAATTTCTCCAAAGCGTTTACATCATCATTAGATATACCTAAAAACTGAACTCCTTTTGCTTTGTATGAATTATAAGTTTCCGCAAAATCGGGAGCTTCCTGAACACAAGGGGGGCACCAGCTGGCCCAGAAATTCAAAACTACAATTTTACCCTGAAAATCAGACAGAGATACTTTATTTTTATTAAGATCATATAATGTGAAATTATTCGCATAACCGTCTGTATTCTTGTTTGTGTTGTTTGCAGCAGAACTGCAGCTTAAAGCTATTAATCCAAGAACCATAACTAATGAAATTGTAAGAAAAAATATTATTAATTTTTTTATTTTCATCTATATCCCTTTCTAAGAAAATCAATTGGACAAATTTTCTGGTGCCCCTTTTAAATAAAAATCGAGAGCAATCGAAAGACAGCACATTATTTTCATCAATTTAAGGGAATAAAATATTTATATAACCTATAATGCACTGACTAAAATACTAAAGACTCCATCCAAATTATTAAAATATATTATAAACCCAGATCAACATATGCCATTTCCTTAGGTGGAGTCAAAAGGTCTGTAAATTCTAATATTAATCCTTTGGAATCTAAATTAACATCAAAAGTAGCTGAAAATTCCTGCGGCTTTGTATCTGGTATTATATCTACAAGCGAGCAGGCCGAATAATTTGGCCCAAGATAACCATAAGCTTGATTGCAAATACTGTAAATTCGTCCCTTATCATCTATTACCTTCAAATCATAAAGCGTTCTTGTGTCTGTACCTATATTTTCAACTGAAAAACTTACAAATATAAATTTACCGGTTGTTGCCGGATATATAGCCCCTGCATCATTACTGATTTGCGTTCCAAGATCATCAACACTAAGCAGATTCCAGTTAATATCACCGGTTTTAACTTGTTTTACATTCTGTATAGTAACTTTTGATCTGTCGAATAAGCTTGACTCTGAAATAGTATTCTTACAAGCGCTGACAGAAATGCCCATAGAAATAATTAAAATAATTATTACCATCAAAACAAATATTTTTTTCATTTTTTATAACCATTCCTTTCGCTTCGCTCAAGCACAAAACGGGATGAAAAACCATTGTCCTTAAGCTTATTTTTATTTATAAGTATTGTCAATTTGATTTTCTTTCAGACTTTATCTTCTTTCAATTGATATTATTAAAAGATTGTTGATAAGGTCTTTTTTTTAAAAAAAACTGGTAATTCAAATATTTTAAATGCAATTTATAAACTACTCAGTTGCCCTTCAAATTCCGTATTTTTTCTATAGATATCAAGCCAGAATTGTTCTTCAACTAAAATCGATTCATTTCTTATTTTATCAAGATCTTTATTTTCTGTATCATTTGAATAAAGATCATAAAATTCTCTTTTATATTCCAGAGAATTAAGAAATAATTTATATGAATTATCCATAAATTTTGGAACCTGCAAATTTTTAAGATCCTGGAAGTATTTTTCATATTGTTCAGCAATTATTTCAGCATACATTTGTTTTAAGGTTAAACTGCTTCTCTTACTGTTGAATTCCCAGATCAGCGGAGTTATTCTTTCAAGATACTTATCCCATAAAGAAAAAAACTTTTTACAGAAATTATAAAATTCATTTACGTTTCTTTTATTTTTTTTACTTAAAGATAAATTATTATACGGTTTTGAAAATGAAATTTTTAATTTCAAGTCCAACTTATCTTCTAAAAGACTATACATGATATTGCCTCCCTTTCTTTTAATTTCATAATTTAAACTAATTACAAATCATTTATTAACCTTTTTATGTTTCCTGCTGTTTTTTAAACTTTACTGATGTTTTTCTAAAAATAATTAATTTTTAAAAACATTTTCTAATTCACAAATCGGTTTGTATATTTGTTAAAAAAAAATCTCATAAATACAAAACGTTTTGCTTAGATATTAAATATATTATATTATTTTTATAAAGTCAATCCAAAACAAATCATTTTTAAAAAATTTTGATCCTTTTGGCGGCCACTGGCTGCCTGGTATTGTTGGAGCAAATGTGCGAAGTCCGTATTTATTAACCTCAAGCACGCTGTCACCTAAAATATAAAATACATTATGGACACCTCCGGGATCACTTAGTGCCTGTTCAAGAACAATTTCCGCACGAAAAGCTCCCGCCATACTACTTCGGAAAATATTGAAACATAAAAAGTTAAAGCAGCTGGGGCTGTTCAAAATCAGAATCTTCTGTTTTTTCATCTTTTGATTCTCTTGATTCTTTATTTGAATTTTGTGAGAAATTTTCTGAATTATTTGTATTTTTGTCCGATAACATAGCCTTTTTTAAGTCTTCTAATTTACTCCTGTTTATACTCCCTATGCTGTTTCCCCCTGTCTTTTCATTAGTTTCTTTCAAAAGTCCCTCTGCGTTATCTTCAACATCTTTATCTGAAATTTTTTTTACGGAAATTCTTCTTTTAAAATAATTTGAGAAAGGCCAGCATTCGTCTTCAGGGCTTTCCTTGGCTAAATTTATATAGTGGTC
>JAJFVM010000110.1 GCA_021371805.1 bacterium | reverse complement strand
CTTTAACACCATCATGTAATAAAGAAGTTGCCATGAATTTTTACAAAAAGATGAGTTATTAATCAGGAACTAATTAGATTTAACCTAATTATTTTTTACAAGTAGATCAATTAATTCTTACAATATACGTGCATATATTATTTTCCCCAATCCTGAATTGTAATTTCCATCAGCTACAATATCTGCAATTTCAATAAGTTCCGGAAAGGAATTTTTAACTGCTATTTTATATCCTGATTCTTTAAACAGACTTATGTCATTGGGGCTGTCGCCAAAAGAAACTACTTCTTCTTTTTTTATATTAAGGCTCTTAATAAGTTTTTTTAAGGCATTTCCCTTTGAAGCCTCAAGGTTTAGAATATCAAAAAAGTATTCTCCGGAACGTACTACCTGTAATATCGAACTAAATGTTTTTCTTATATATGCATCCATCGGATCTGCTGCAGATATTGGAACAGATATGCTCACCACATTTTTAATAAAAAAATCTGATTCTATATCATCAACCTTTATAATATTTTCTCCGGCATTTATTATATGCTTCATATTTTCAGAATATTCTCTGCAATATATTTTGCCGTCAACGGTTGCAATTGTAGGTTCATAACCTTTTGATCTGACATTTCGTATGAACTCCAGGTAAAATTGCGAAGGAAAATTAATTACATCCAATACTTTACCCTCAGGAGTAACAATAGCAGCCCCGCTCATAGTTATTTGCGGAAGTGTTAAACCAAGCTCTCTGGTAATAAACATTATTGAGTCAATTGTTTTGCCTGTGGCAATTGTTACATCTATTCCATTTTTAATACAATCCATAAGAGCTCTTTTATTTAATTCCGTTAATTTGGAATTATGATCAAGCAAAGTTCCGTCAACATCTGTAACCAGCAGTCTGTATTTTTGCATTATGAAAAACCCTCCGAAATAATTAAAATATTTACATTGTTAAAAAATCAAAATAATATTTTAAAATAGTTTTTTTACTTATAATCAAAATATTTTATTTGTTTGTTTTAAATAAGGCAATTCGCCCCTGTATAAATCTGCTCCCTTTAATTATAATATTTAATAATTTAAAGAATAGGTCATAACCAAGAAAAAATGGGGAGCTTATTTTGCTCACAGAAATTGAATTTAGCCTGCATTCATTGCTTAAAATTAAGATATTGCGGTCACACAACTTTAATCTTTCAAAAGAAATTGTTGAAGACATTATCAGATTTCCTGACAAAATAGATGTAGGCTACCAAGATAGAAAAAGAACTTGGATGATACACATGTTCTGAGAGTTGTTTATGAAAATAAAATACAAGTCTTAAGTCAGAACATTGCCTGTACAACAACTGTTTTAAACCTTATGCGTTGCAAGCCCGAAACAATCTTCAGCTGATTCCATTACTGCTTCGGCAAGAGTAGGGTGAGCGTGAATTGTGTCTGCGATATAGCCAACCGGAAGCTCTCCATGCATTGCCACTGCTATTTCATGAACAAGGTCAGATGCTCTGGGGCCAATCATAGTTGAACCAAGTATTTCTCCTGTTGAAGAATCGGTAAAGATTTTTATAAATCCTTCAGTCTCCTGAACAACAAAAGCTTTCCCGCTGTTTTTAAATGGAAACATACCCGTACATACCTTGTAGCCTTTTTCTTCCGCCTGTTTTTTACTCAGACCTACAGTTCCGATTTCCGGAAGTGTAAAAATAGCCCATGGCACTACGTGATAATCCATTTCTTTATTCTTGCCTTTAATATTGTCAATTACAGCAAGTCCTTCTGCTGAAGCTACGTGAGCCAGCTGATAGCCGCCTATTACATCCCCTATTGCAAATATGTTTTTAACACTCGTCCTCAGGTATTTATCAACGGCAATAAAGCCTTTATTGTCAAGCTCAACCCCTGTTTCTTCTAAGCCAATACCTTCCGTATTGGGTTTCCTTCCAACCGATATAAGAATTTTATCAACAGTTATCGATTCTCCATTACTTAACATGCATGTATACTGGCTGCCGGTTTTCTTAACTTCTTTTACCGTAACACCTGTATAAATATTTATGCCTTTTTTTGCAAAAACTTTTTTAATAAGTTCGGAAACTTCCTCATCTTCATTAAGCAGAATTTTAGGCATAATTTCAACAATTGTAACTTTTGTGCCTAAGGTTGAAAAGATACCTGAAAATTCACAACCTATTACTCCTCCACCGACAACAAGCATGGATTCAGGAAGTTCTTTAAGTGACAGAATACCGATATTGTCTAAAATACCTTCGTTATCAAGAATAAACGGAGGAACACTTGACGCATGAGAGCCTGTTGCCAGGATAATATTTTTCGCATTTACTTCAATTTCCGTTCCATCATTTCCTTTTACTGCAATCTTATTTTGAGAAACCAGTTTGCCGGATCCTCTGACAATCTCAATCCCGTTCTTTTTAAAATTGTATTCAAGCCCTCCTCTTTGAATGTTTACAACTTTATCTTTTCGCTCTATTACTTTTCCAAAGTTAATTTCCATTCCGGAAATATTAATGCCAAGTTCACCTGATTTTTTTATTGTTTCAATTACTTCAACTGTATGCGCAAGTGTTTTTGTCGGTATACAACCCCAATTAAGGCAAACCCCACCCAAATTTTCTTTTTCAATTACAATTACGTCTAACCCAAGCTTCTTAGCCCTGATTGCCGCAACATAACCGCCAGGTCCGGCACCCAGAATGGCAATATCTGTATTTTTTATTTCAGGCATAAAATTTCTCCCTTCAAAAATAAAAATTAAAAAAATTAAAATATATTCTTAATCAAATGCCCACTAATAAAAATAAAAAAATAAAATTACAAGCTGGCAATAATAAAAAATTAATACATTTATCAGTCTATTGAACCAGATTAATAAGGATTATTCTCCGTTTTTCTTTTTCAGCACATCAATAATCTCACTGATAACCTTTTTAGGTTCTTTAAATAGCCTTTTCGGGAAAAACGGAACAAGGTAAGCCATGGCTTCCTTAAAATCATTGGACATCCGATGAGGTTTGGAAAGGATTCTGTCTATAAAATCTTCCGCAAAAACCGTCCTTAAATGCCTTCTGTCAATCTCAACTTTCTTCAGACATTTATCGCACTGTATGCTTTTTAAATATTCTCCTATGTAATTAACTGTATGCTGTGTCTCGGAATTACAATTTATGCAAAAAAGAACGATTTTTGTTTCTTCATCTTTTTCCATTTTTATTTTAAAAAGCTATTTTTAATCGTATTTAAGTGCCTTATTTTATATCTTTATTTATTATAAATAAAAATTATTAAATTGATATTATTTTAAAGAAATTATAATATCAGCATTTCAGGATTTTCTATAAGTTCTTTAACTCTGCTCAGGAATTGTGCGGCAAGTGCACCATCAATTATCCTATGATCTACTGCAACTCCTACTCCCATAAGTGTTCTTATTTCAACTTTTCCATTAACGGCAACCGGTGATTCATACATTTCAGATACCGTCATTATTGCACCCTGAGGAGGATTAATTATAGCCGTAAACGATCTGACCCCATACATACCTAAGTTGGATATTGTAAATGTTGCATTTGTTATCTCTTCAAGAGCCAGTTTTCCGCTTCTTCCCTTTTCAACAAGCTCGGATCTTTTCTTTGCAATTTCAAGAATACCGAGCATATCTGCATTATAAATTGTCGGAACTATAAGACTATTATTTGCCGCAACAGCCACGCCTATATTAATATCTTCATAAATAATATGGCTGTCATTTTGAAATGATGAATTTACTGCCCTGAATTCACTTAAGGCAACGGAGGCAATTTTAATTATAAAATCCGTATAAGTAATTTTTATGCCGTAATTTTTTTCAGGCTTGTCTTTTAACCTAGCCCTTAAAGATATGAGACTGGTAACATCACAGACTGAATCAAGTATAATATGGGGGATGTTTTGTTTTGACTGAACCATTTTATCGGCAATAACTTTTCTTACACCTTTAACTGGAGTTGCAGATAAAATTTTAATTTCCCTATTTGCACCGCCAACAGATGATTTCTGTTTTTCTACTGTCTCGGATGCTTTTGAAAATGCCAGGATATCGGAATTTACTATTCTTCCGGACGGTCCTGAACCAACTATGTTTTCAATCTTGTAATCTATTCCAAGATCTGATGCGGTTTTTCTTGCAAATGGAGAGATAAATATCCTTGCATTTTTACCTTTGGATGAGATCAGGGCTTCTATGTCTTCCTTAACTATTCTGCCTGCCGGACCTGTTCCCTTCACAGTGGAAATATCGATATTGTTAGCCTCAGCCAGGTTTCTTGCAATAGGTGAAATAGAGATTTTTTCAGAGGCAGGCTTGGCGGGCTGCATTTGAACTACATTATTATTTACATCCGCAGGTTTTTCTTCAACTTTGGTTTGTTCTTCGGCAGGTTCCGGCTTTGGAGTCTGACCGGCTGCAGGTATTGGCTCATCTTTTTGGCCAATATAGGCAATTACTTCCATTATCGGGACTTCCTGACCTTCACCTTTTACTATTTTTCTTAAATAACCTGAGTTAAAGGATTCGACTTCAAGAGATACTTTATCAGTTGCAAGATCATATAGTATTTCTCCTTTTTCAACCTTGTCTCCTTCTTTTTTTCTCCATTTTTCAATGGTGCCTTTCTCCATTGTCTCACCCATCTTAGGCATTAAAACTTCATACACCGTAATCTCCTCTCAAAAATAAAAAATCATGAAATTGTTAAAATTAAGGTAAAATCAAAAAATATGATATTAAGTATAAAATTATGTATTAATTAAAATATACCTCTGTTCTTTAATAATCAGCTTGAATATCAATTCTTAGAAAATCCAGTATATTCTATTATTATAAATATTAAAAGTCAAAAATAAACGCATTAATTTGCACTTACGCAATAAATCTCAAATTTTTTATGTTTAGCTCTTAATACAGACCAAGATGTATAAAATATAAAAATTCTTGTAAAGAATTTACAGATTTCATCTTTTTTAAAACCCCGATACATAAAATTTTGCTGCTTATGTTAAATAATACTGTAATTTGGTATATTGTAAAAAATATTTTTTTTACTTTATGGTAACTTTTCAAGCATTATCTTAAAAGAGTGTGGGATATATGGAAACTTTATATAAAATCATGAAAATCCTTGCTGATATCGGTCCCGTAGGACTTATACCGATAATTCTGTTTTTAATGGGGCTTATAGCAACAAGGAACAAACTGATTTTACTGAGAAACTCCGCATATGTTTATTTTGGATTGCTTACTTTTTCACTTCTTCTCAGCTTTTATATCAATTTTTTTAACCCGATAATCAATACCATACTTTCAATTACAAATAAAAAGTTCCAGGTAATTGACACTGGCTGGATGGCGGCTCAAAAGATAGATTTATATAATCCGTTTGTTGTCCAACTATCTCTTATATTGATAGGTCTTAATATATTGATGCTTTTAGTAAGGCTTACCAGGACAATTAACATTGATGCTTGGAATCTATGGCTGTTTTTATTTTCCGGTATTTTTGTATATGAGGTGACTGGAATAATGTGGCTGGGAATTTTATTTTCATGTGCTGTTACAACAATTTCTCTTGTTCTGGCAGATATTTACAGCCCTTATTTGGAAAGTTATTATGGTATTAAAGGTATTTCCAATCCACAGCCTCAGACAATTGTCTGGGCGCCGGTAGCAAATATTGTCAATTTTGTCTTTAACAGGATTCCTTTTATAAAACGACTGCACATTTTTTATGAGGAAATAAAATATAAATTAGGCCCTGCCGGAGAACCAATGATTATGGGTTTTATCCTGGGATTTATAATTGGGGCAATAACAAAATATAAAAGTTTTACTTTAAATCTATGGTCAAGCTTAGGATATGCTTCTCTATCAGGCTTATATATGTCAGTAATTACAGTTTTAATGCCCCGTTCAGTGACGCTTCTTTATAAGGGGCTTATTCCAATTATCAACGATATCCGCATATTCATAAACAGTAAAATTACAAAAAGAGAAATATACATAGGCCTTAATTCCATGGTTGTTGCCGGAAATGGTTCGGTTATAGGACTTTCTACAATAATGATACCATTAACCGTATACATAGCATCAATTCTGCCTGGCAATAAAGTTTTGCCAAGCGCCGGTCTGGTAATAATACCGTTGATTCTTGTCTGGGCAGTAGGACCGTCCCGGGGTGATATTTTCAGAAGCTTCATATCAGCATTAATAATAATTCCGATAGTGCTGCTGATTACCACTGATATGACTACCCTTATAACAGACTTCCTGACTAAAAAGGAATCGATTCAACTTGTTGAAGGCTATAGCAGAGCTTCAAGTTTGGATATGGGATCAAACCTGATATACTGGATTTTAACTCAGATAATGAAACCGATTCTTAAATTGTTTTCCTGATCCTTAAAAAATGTTACTTATTTCTAAAAATCTTGCTTGTATGATCAAGATATAAATTTTTTCTTATACTCCCTCTGTCTCCGGCAAAAAATATGTTTTTTCGTTCAAGGACAAGCCTTATCCTGTTTTCATCTCCCATTACCAGAGCCCGCACTTCTACAGGGCTTGCATTTGTAACCCACAAATCAAATTCATTTGCAACATATGGAAAGAATGAGTAAAGTTTAATTATGTCTTCCCAGTTGATCACAATATTCTCAACCACACTCATAAAATTAGCTTTTGGATTTCTTCTTAAAAGATATTTTGTCTGATTAATGATTTCATAATCAATCTTTTTTTCAATCCTTCTCAGGTTATATGATGCAAGACCCATAAAAATGCCATATGCAAAAATAAATGGAACTATCCAGATGTAGTATTTTGCAAAAAAATCAATTAAGTAACTTCCTATTTTACCTAAAAAAAACTCCAGCCATATTTTTGACATAATTTAGTATAAAATCTATCCGTTAGTCTTTTATAATATATTTTTACTTTTTATTTATTATCTGCTTTCTTTAAATAATCAACAACAGCTTTTACATTATTTCTATAGGTCCCGTTGGGAGCAAATTTTTTCTCAAAGAAAGCCCCCCCTATTGTAAAACCCCATACTTTCTGATCTATCGTTGCCTGCGGTCTTTCAAAACTGTTTATGGAACCGGCCGATACTATAGGAGCCTTAACTTCACTTACGCAAGCCTTTATTAAAGCATCAATCTTATCAGGATATTTGTACCGGTAAAGAAGCAGATCAAATCCATCAGCACCTTCCTCAACAAGTTTTTGCCTTCGGCAACTATTTCTTCGATTGTACCATCAAGTACCGATGGTCTGTCATAAATTTTTCCAAGGAATGGAAAATAATTTATTTTCTTATTGGCGCCCTTGCCTACTATATCCCAGATTGACGGAAAGTATATGGTCCCCATAAGATAGTCAAAACCCATATCAACAGCCTGTTTTGCAGGACCAAGTATTTTACCTTAATCGTATTCGACAACTTCAAGAAATGATTTGAACCCGGCTTTATGTATCCTGTCGCTTAATTCCTGTATCTTTTTAGAATTATAATGTGCTTCAGGGAAAAAAGAATTCATCATTTTCATTTGTTCGATAGTTGTTGAGGATACGGGGTTTGCTACACCACATCTGGGTGCTTCTTTTTTAGAGAGAATATTTAACAGGATTTCTTTTGGTGTCATATAATTGCCTCCAGATTATTATTTATAATTCAAGGTTTATTCTGACTTACCCTGGTACTTATTTTAAAATTTTATAAGCTTATCAGTCTCTTTTACAAGTGGAATCAAATTATCGTCTATTGACTTATCTGTATTTTCAATAAATGCCTTAAAATAAAATAAATACTCCCTATATTCTATTTCGGTTTTCGGTTCCAATATCGCAAGAGGCCCCAGAGTTTCAAGTTCCAGGACATCCTGGTCAGTATATATTTCGGTGTTGCAGTCGAAATCAGGGTAATAAAAATCGGAATTATAATCATATCTTTTTATTAAGATTTCTCCTTCATTATAGCCTGCTACCCAGCCTGCGGAATTTAAAACTCCTATTTTTTGACTTGAATTTGATTTAGGATTCTGTTTAAGCGTGATGTATTTGTCACCCCAGGTCCACCTTGGATCCTGCATTTTTGTATAACCCCATAATGATAAAGGTCTTACAGGCAAAAGACTTTCCCGCCCATATTGGAATGGTTCCTGGGGAACAATTGCTAAAGAATTTTCCGCCATTACTGAAATAGCCCATGGAGCAAGCTCAATATCCCATACATTATTATTAATAAGCCTGTAAACTATTCTGACATAATTGTTCTTTTCATCCATGGTAACTTCCATTTCCTTTTTAATACCGGTTGTTTTTTCCGTTTCCTGGCTTAATTTTAATATTTTTCCATCCCAGGAATACTTAACAGGAGAATTGTCAGGATAATAAGTTCTTGGAAATACTTCAGGCGCATACCAGAATCTTATTCCGCCATATGATCTCCATTCGTCCCCGCCTGTCAAACCAAGTTGATTTTTAAATTCTTTAAAAAGATTCTTTCCGTTAACTTCTCCGAACCTTATTATTCTGGGTCCGACATCCGCAGTGGCAACCAATTCGATTTTACCGTTGCTTAGCTTTATACAGTTCCCCCATCCGCCATAGTTAAATTTGTCTTTATATTCCACAATTTCCTCCTTTTTAAAAATTGTTACTCATAAAAAAATAATTTAAATCCTATATACTTAGATTTTCATAAAATTCAACATTCTCTTTAATAATAAAAGGGACATCAAGATTAAAAGGGCATCTTTGCGAACATTTACCGCACTCGCTGCAGGCCTTTGCTGTTTTTACTTTTTCTTCCAGGTCCATATTGTAGAATTTATCCATAGGCATTTGCTTGTAATAAACTTTTATAAAATTAATGTCGGTAATAACAATGCCATTGGGGCACGGCATACAATAACCGCATTGTCTGCAGAATCTGGTTCCAAGCTCCATTGAAATTTTATTTATTTTTTCTTCGTCATTTCCATCCGGCAAATCTGACTGATTTAAATATTTGATGCTTTCCTCTAATTCCTTCAGATTTTGCATTCCGGCTACAGGAATAAATTTGGGGTATTTTCTTAAAAATTTAAAACATAATTCAATATCTGAAAGCCTGCCTCCGCCGAACGGTTTCATCGCAAGCAGCCCGATATTGAACTTTTCGAATTTTTCAATTAAAGATGGCTGGGCATATTCATCAGTCATAAAATTAAGCGGAACCATCAACGTAGAAAAATCGTCATTTAGTTCATAAAAACGCTTAATTACTTCGGGATTATGGCATGAAAACCCTATAAATCTGACTTTACCTTTTGTCTTTTCTTTGATTAAGGCATCTATTGTACCCTCATTCTCTAGCAAATCAAATTCTTCATTTTTAGATACGGAATGAAATAAGAATATGTCTATATAGTCAGTGCCAAGCTGCTTTAAGCTTGTATTTAAATCACTCAGGAATTCTTTTTTATTTTTGCTTATGGACTTCGAGATAATATAAATTTTTTCTCTTATACCTTTGAGTGCTTCTCCCAGAATCTCTTCACTTCTTGGGTACGTGTGCGCGGTGTCTATTAAATTAATTCCCTGCTCATATGCACTATGTACAAGTTTTATGGCTTCAGCTCTGTCAATTCTAGCAAATTGCAAAGCACCAAACGCCATTGAAGATACCCGTAATCCTGTTTTGCCTAATACCTTATATTGCATTTTTAATAGATTAATCTGTTAATATTTTTAATATTTTTCAAAATTTAAACAAACTGTCCGATATGAATTGATTATGTTGCTAAAGCTTTATACTGCATATATTAAAATACTCTATCAATTAAAATATATTACATCAATACCAAAGTATTTTGAAAAATTTATTACAGGATTTTAATCCGATTTTAATTTAATGAGAGATACCAATAAAAAGAAAAATAAAGGTATTAGTTCCATTATAAATGGTGGAGATGAGCGGGATCGAACCGCTGACCCCCTGCTTGCAAGGCAGGTGCTCTCCCAGCTGAGCTACACCCCCACATGGCGGATCCTGTCATTTCTGACAAGTGATAAGAATATATAAAAAATAAAAAA
>JAJFVM010000109.1 GCA_021371805.1 bacterium | reverse complement strand
CGGTTTCAGAGGGCTTTCAAGTTTTAAGACCTGGTTAAGAAAACTAACGGTAAATACATGTATAGATAAACTTAGACTAAGGATGAAAACAGCAGATAAAAAAGTCAGCCTTGACAGTATGATTGAAGATGGGACGGAAATCCTTTTATATGAATGCAACCAGAATGTTGAAAAATTTTTTCAGGATAAGGAAACTGTTAAAGAAATTTTAAAAATAGTGGTAAGTCTTGATGAAAACTACCGCATACCCTTGATACTAAGGGATTTGCAGGATTATAGCTATGTTGAAATAGCGGAAATATTAAAAAAACCTGTCGGAACAATTAAAACAAATATTCACCGTGCCAGGAAAATAATTAAGGATCTTTTAGCTGATAAACGGTAATAAACTTACAAGGTATAATAAAATTTTTTAACTGTAATTATTGAATTAATATAATGATTATAAAAAAGAATAATTAAAACGATAGTTTAAAGAGGCTTTATGAATGAGCTTAATAAATTTTTAAAAGTTGCCAAAGATATTATAGTCGATCCGGGAAGCGATATCGAAAATAAGATTATTGATAAAATTAAAAATATAAGCGAAGAAGATAAGAAGATTTTGGATGACGGCTTCAGGGAATTTTTAAAGAAAAGCAATTCAAAACCGTATCTTTTTAATAAAAAGCTAAAAGAAAATTCCGGATTATTGGCTTTGATAGGCATATTAGGCATTACAGGAGCAGGAATCTTTTTGTTTTTGGAGTACAACAGTTATAAAAAACAAAAAGCTATCCGGGAAAAATAATATTGAATGAATATTAACTGCAGCCGGCTTTGCATAAATAATATAATCATGATTCTTACCGGTGTGTTTAAGTTTATAAGTTAAATTACCCTGCTATATTATTATTTTAATCATTCAAAATTATCTTCTTCTGAAAATTAAAAAAAGCAGAAATAAGCAAATAACAATAATCCAGAACCATGGATTGACAAACAATTGCCTGATTGGTTCATATTTTATCTTACCAAATATGAGGTCAAGTACTTTTTCAAACCCGCTGTAAAAATTTACCCAGAAATTTTTGAACTTATCTGAAACAAAAAAATTTTTTATTGCTTCCATAATCAAATTATACTTTTTGGAGATAAAAATAGAAATATTTAAATAAAATTGTTTAAAAATATCAACATATTATTTAAAATAAAATTTAATTTCATATTTACGCCATCATTAACTATTTATTCAGCTAAGGAGGTGTATGTTTTTTGAGTTACTTCAAACTAAAAGAAAGAAATACCAATGTAAGGACAGAAATTATTGCTGGCATCACTACTTTTATGACAATGGCCTACATAATTTTTGTAAACCCCGCAATCTTTTCTCAGGGAGGAAAAACAGGAATACCTTTTGAAGCCGCAGTTGTGGCAACTTGTCTTGGAGCAGGGTTAATGAGCATGCTTATGGGCTTGATTACCAATACGCCTTTTGCTCTTGCTTCCGGGATGGGGATCAACGCAGTTGTAGTTTTCACAATTATTTTCGGACTCGGACTTACCTGGCAGCAAAATAAATTTTTTAAATTTTTTTAAATTATCTGAATTTTTTAGTAAATTCAGGTAAGGCTACTAAATAGTATTTTAAATAAAAAGTTTAGTTATTAATAAATTTTATTTATTTTTAATTTACAGAAAGGAGAAAAAAATGGGTGAAGACAGACAGGTAAGCTGGCTGCTGACCCTTTTAATGTCAATATTTTTCGGAAGCCTCGGGGTAGACAGATTTATAATGGGTCATGTGGGTCTCGGGGTTTTAAAACTGCTTACAGGCGGAGGTTTTGGTGTCTGGTGGTTGATAGATTTAATTTTAATTGCCACGAAATATAAATTTAAAGGTATTGTTTGGGTGGAAAGCTAAATAGATACATTTAACTTTATTTTACATATTTGCAATAAAGGGGTTTAATTCAAATAAACCTCTTTATTGCGGTTTGGCCTGTATTGGTTCAAAAACCATTTTATAGAATCAAAATAAATATAAACTGTTTTTCCAGGGGATATTATGATTTGTTTTAAAATTTCTATTGACTTTAAATAAGATTATTTTATTATTATAGTATGTTTTGGGAACAAACAAATAGTTGAATTGTTTTAAACATGGCCGATAAAAAATATAACCAGAAATATATAAAATCAAGAAATCAGGGGCTGATTTTAAAGCTGCTGAAAAATAACGGCCCGATGTCCAGAGCTTCTATTTCAAAGGAAATAGGAATTGTAAGATCCACTGTTTCAGAAATTTGCAACGATATGGTTGCAAACAATATTATACTGGAAGGTAAAAAAGTCGAAGGCAATTTAGGCAAGAGGCCCACTTTAATATATTTTAACAAAGATTATTATTATTTTATTTCCATTGTTATTACCATAAGAGAGGCAAATATTGTTGTCTGCAATTTAATCGGAGAAATA
>JAJFVM010000051.1 GCA_021371805.1 bacterium | reverse complement strand
CAACACTGTTCTCAGGGGAATAGCTAAAGATATGGGGATTAAAATAAACGAATACGGAATTTTTGAAGGGGACAAACTTATTAAATGCAATAAAGAGGAAGAAATTTACAGAATATTTAAAATGGATTTTATTGCCCCTGAGCTCAGGGAAAATAACGGCGAGTTTGAAGCTGCTTTAAATGGAACACTCCCGAAATTAGTTGAAGAAAAAGATTTAAAAGGCATATTTCATATACACACTACTTTCAGTGACGGAAATATTACCTTGAAAGCACTCTGTGAAAAGCTGGCTGCAGAAGGTTTTGAATACGGCGGAATAAGCGATCACAGCAAATCTGCTTATTATGCCGGCGGCATAAAATCCAAAGATATTGATAATTACTTTAAGGAGATAGATAAATTTTGCAGTTCAAGCAGAAAAATAAAAATATTTAAAGGTATAGAGTCCGACATTTTAATTGACGGCAGTCTTGATTATAAAGATGATATCCTGGAAAAATTTGATTTCGTAATTGCTTCGGTTCATTCAAGTTTTGGCCTAAGCGAAATAGAAATGACGGATAGAATAATAAAGGCAATGAAAAATAAATATACAACCATTCTTGCTCATCCGACAGGAAGGATTCTTTTAGCAAGAGAACCTTATAAAGTCGATATGATAAGAATAATTGATGCGGCCGGCGAAAATAATGTGGCAATCGAAATAAACTCAAGCCCTTTCAGAATGGATCTGGATTGGAGGCTCTGTAAATATGCCAAAGAAAAGAATGTTAAAATCTTTATTAATCCTGATGCCCATAAACTGGAAGATATAGATAATTATAAATACGGAATAAATGTTGCCCGCAAAGGCTGGCTGGAAAAAAACGACATTATAAATACTTTTGGGAAAGAGGAAGTAAAAAATTATTTAAAAAATAAAAAAAATTAAAAGGATAAATAAATGGCAAAAAACTATGGCAATAAATACAACGAACCTTATGAAGAGGCGGTTAAAAATATAAATAAAATTATAGATCTGTTAAAAAAGACATATCCCGAAGCTCTGACAACTTCGTTAAAATTCAAGAATCCGTTTGAGCTGGTAGTTGCAACCATTCTTGCAGCGCAAAGTACTGACAAGCAGGTTAATAAGATAACGCCGTTTTTATTTGAAAAATATAAAAGCCCACAGGATTTTGCCAATGCCGATTTGCCTGAACTCCAGAAAGATATAAAATCAACCGGCTTTTTCAGAAATAAATCAATTGCGATAATTCAGTGTGCCAAGGACTTGATTGAAAAATTTAACGGCAAGGTACCTGACAATGTCGAGGATCTTATAAAACTTCATGGGGTGGGAAGGAAAACTGCTAATGTAGTTATTGCTAATGCTTTCGGAAAACAGGCAATAATTGTTGATACACATATGTTGAGGATATCAAATTTAATAGGCCTTACAATTCATAATGACCCGACAAAGGTCGAATTTGATTTGCAGAAAATTGTTCCTGATGACAGTTGGACTGACTTTTCCCACAAAATAGTTGAGCATGGGCGAAATATCTGCATAGCCAGAAGACCCAAGTGTGAAATCTGCCCGATATCAGAGTACTGCAGATATTATAATAACCAAAAATAAGAACTAAGAAGGAACAGACTTAAAGCCCATATTTACAAAGTGCTCATCAAAACAGAAAGCTTTAGATATTCTGAAATTTTTCATTACTATAAAACTTGAACAATCGGTAAAGCTGAATTGCCAGTCTTCATATTTCTTAAATAAATCATAGCTTTCAAGAATGAGATTTTCGTCAATATAAAAAATTTTTAAAATATTGCTGGAAAATACAACCTCTCCTAACTTGGTGGCAATCCCTATTCCCAGCTTTCGCCTTATGAGAGTAAAGCTCTCAGATAAAATAAAATCGCTTGTAAATGGATAAAAATTTTCTTTTATTTCATTAAAAAACTTTAAAGATTTTTCATGACAAGTATCATTTTTATCCAGTAATGCAAAAAATGCACTGGAATCTATAAATAAATTTTCTTTCAAGACAGTCTTACACTCCTTAACTTGATTAAAAATAAGAATTTCAACTGTTAAAATTATTTATCATCCGAGTCATATAAATATTTATCATGGTTAATTGATAGATCTCCCGGTCCTTTACCCCGGCATATCTCGGGTAGTTTAAAAAAACTATCCTGATCAGCCTCTGCTTCTGTTTTTCCATCATTAAATACTTCTATGGCTTCTCTTATCACTGCCGAAATGTTACTATCTTTACCATGAGAAATTTTCTTTACCTTGTCATAAAGTTCATCGTTTAATTCCAGATTTATTCTTTTCATTTCAAAAAATCCATTTAAAATATTAATTATATGTGCACACACATATAACAATAACACACTTCACCTATTTTGCAATAATTAAAAATTTGAATATGATAAAATCCTATTTATGAAGAGAATAATCATCAGTCTCAAACTGGATTACCGAGTGTCTTATCTGGTACTTCTCCGCTAAAAAGTTATTTATTTTTTCAAGTATTGAGCTTGTTTCCCGTATATTGACATTATCGGTAACAACATGCGCAGTCATATTGTATATGCTGTCCGTAATCTGCCAGATATGGATGTCATGAACACCTTCAACCCCATCTATTTCCTTTATCAGCTCAGCCTTAAGCTTTTCAACATCCATGTCTCTTGGAGTAGTTTCCATCAATATCTGAACACTGTCTCTTATTAAAATAAACGCCCAGTAAAGTATTGCTATACAAATCAATATCGAAAAGATAGGATCTATTAAATAAAAGTCTGTAAAATAAATAATAACCCCGCCGATAACTATCGCAACTGATGAAGCAGTGTCGCCGATCATATGGAAAAATGCACTTTTCACGTTCAGACTTTCCTTGCTTGATCCAGCTAAAATAAAAGCTGAGGCAACATTTGCCGCAAGTCCTATAATTGCAATAATTATCATTTCAAGAGCATTTATAGGTTGAGGATTTAAAATTCTTTTATAAGCTTCCCAAAAAATAAAGCCTGAAATTATAAGAAGCCCTATCCCGTTGAACAGAGCGGCCAGAATTTCAACTCTGTAAAAGCCGTAACTTTTTTCAAGTGTAGGTTTTTTCATGGCATAAATTATTGCAAAAAAGCTTACAAGAAGGGCAAAAGAATGAGTAAACATATGACCGGCATCACTTATAAGGGCAAGACTTTTTGACATGATTCCGCCGGCTATTTCAACAATCATGACGGTGGTAGTAATTATAATCGTAATCAGCAGTTTTCTTCTTTCAGTGTTTTTGTAGCCATGTTTATGATCACGTTCTTCATTTTTCCCATGCCCATGTTTCAGATCAATATAATCATGCGAGTGTTCCATATTTGTTGGTTATTATCTATTTTATTGAAATGATCTTTAAAGTTTATTTTTGTTACTTTCCAGCTTATCGATATCTTCATCCACCGATAAGCTGCCATTTGCAAACGACAAAGAAATCAAAAAAAATACTCCTGAGAAAATTAGAAAATATTTTAAAAAATTTTTCATATCTCATCACCCAATGTAGATTTGGCAAGGGTTATATGCTTTACTCCCTTTGTTGCTTTCAGGATTGCTTCAAGCTCAATCAACTTTGCCATTGTGCCTTTTTACGACTATTATTTCCATACAGTTATGATGATCCAGATGAATATGCTGGCTTGAAATTATGCTCTGAGTATTGCAAATAAACTTATGTGTTTTGCCTTATTAAAACTTTCTTTTGTATCATTGCCGAAATAATCAATTTTTTTAAAACCACTGTTTAAAGCCATCTTCTGAAATATTCTTGTTTTTAAAGTACACATCATAGAGGTATTTATATCGAAACTCTCAATATCGTTTTTATCATTTAATACTGTTGTCATAAAATCAACTCTTGTTTTTAATTTGCCGTATTCAAAATGTCTGTTGAATAAATAGGTTTTATTATTTTTACAAAGAATTTTAGGCTGATAATAGCGGTTTTTCTCAACCACGGCCTGTTCAAAATTAATAAATTGGAAAATTGCAATTCCGCCTTTTTTTAACTTCTTTCTCGTAATTTTAAGAGCATTTTTTACTTTTTTCCTTGTTTCGAGTACCGGAAGAGTGTTTCCAAGGCATGTGATTATATCGAAATTACCGATTTTAAGATTTGCC
>JAJFVM010000047.1 GCA_021371805.1 bacterium | reverse complement strand
ATAGCAGAAAGGGCTACAGTGTTTTGCATCCTATCGGGTTTGATGCTTTCGGCCTGCCTGCCGAAAATGCTGCTATAAAAAGCGGAATTCATCCGAAGGAAAGCACTTTTAAAAATATAGATAAAATGAGAATTGCCCTTCAGAGGATGGGTATGACATATGACTTTGATGATGAAATAATAACATGTGAGCCTGACTATTATAAGTGGACCCAGTGGCTTTTCCTTCTTTTGTTTAAAATGAATCTGGCTGAAAAAAAATCAGGTCCTGTAAACTGGTGCAATTCATGCCAGACCGTTCTGGCTAATGAACAGGTGATAAACGGCAGATGTGAAAGATGTGACAGTGAAGTTATAAGAAGAAACCTTTCACAGTGGTATTTTAAGATAACCAAATATGCCCAGGCTTTACTTGATGACATGGAATTGTTAAGCGGATGGCCTGATAGAGTTTTAACAATACAGAAGAACTGGATAGGAAGAAGTGAAGGAGCAAGAATTAACTTCAAGCTGCTTGATGACACGGAAAATATTGAAATTCCTGTATTTACCACAAGACCTGACACCGTATTCGGAGTCACATTTTTTATTTTAGCTCCGGAGCATCCGCTGGTAGATAAAATTGTAACAAATCCGGAAATAAAGGAAGAAATAAAACAAATAAAGGAAAAAATTTCAAAGCAAACCGAAATTGAGAGAGGTTCTACTGAAGTAGAAAAAACAGGCGGTTTTACCGGAAGATATGTCATAAATCCTTTAAACGGTGAGAAAATCCCTGTCTGGATTGCCAATTATGTTCTGTCGGATTACGGAACAGGTGCGATAATGGCTGTTCCGGCTCATGATGAAAGAGATTTTGAATTTGCAAAAAAATATAAAATAAAGATAAGAGAGGTAATTTCTTATTCGGGTAAGCCGTTAGATGAAGTTCGGGAGGTATATACAGGTGAAGGGATAATGGTTAATTCCGGCAATTTCAGTGGTTTAAAATCAGGTGCAGGTAAAAAAGCGGTAATAGACTTTCTTATAAAAAATAATATAGGAAATGCGGAGATAAATTACAAATTAAAGGACTGGTTAATTTCAAGACAAAGATATTGGGGAGCTCCGATTCCGATTATTTATTGTGAAAAATGCGGAGCAGTTCCTGTTCCTGAAAAAGACCTGCCTGTCATTCTTCCATATAATGTTAATTTTAAGCCAACAGGACTTTCACCACTTTCCTATATAGATGAGTTTGTAAATACCACATGTCCGAAATGCGGAGGCAGTGCCGTAAGGGAAACAGATACCATGGACACTTTTGTGTGCTCTTCCTGGTATTTTCTAAGATATTGCAGCCCTCATGACAGTACGGAGCCTTTTAATAAAGACGATGCCAAATATTGGATGCCTGTTGACCAGTATATCGGAGGCATAGAGCATGCTACTATGCATCTTATTTATTCAAGGTTCTTTACGAAGGTTTTGTTTGATGCAAGTCTGATAGATTTCAGGGAGCCTTTCACAAAATATTACCCGCATGGCGTTGTAACCTTAGGCGGACAGAAAATGTCAAAATCAAAAGGTAATGTAGTTAACCCTTCCGAGATCTATGATAAATATGGAGCAGATACGTTGAGGCTTTATATTTTATTTGTAGGACCGGCTGATTCAATTGTCGACTGGAGCGACAGCGGTGTTGAGGGATCATACAGGTTTTTGGGCAGATTCTGGAGGCTGATTAATCAGAATATTTCGAATTTAAAAAATTATGGACATGTAAGTCTGGAAAAAATGCAGAAAAATGCACGGCCTCAAATTGATATTTCAGATTTAAATCCTATTGAAAAGGACTATTTTAAAAAGCTGCACAGAACGATTAAAAAAGTTACGGACGATATATTAAGGTTTAATTTCAACACGGCAATAAGTGCCATAATGGAGCTGATAAATATTATGTATAAATATAATGATGAGGTTAAGCCCCGGGATTTAAATTATGATCTTATATATGAAGCAACAGAAAAAGCGATACTTCTTATTTCGCCTATAGCTCCTTTTATATCCGAAGAATTATGGTGCAGACTTGGAAAGAAATTCAGTGTGCACAATGTTTCCTGGCCGGATCATGAAATTGAGATTATAAAAGAAGAAATGGCTGTTATTGTGTTTCAGATAAACGGCAAGATAAGGGATAAAAAAGAATTTCCGGTTAATACTCCGGAAAAAGATGTTGAAAATTTTGCATTTTCTTCGGAAAAAATAAAAAATTATATTGAAGGCAAAAAGATAATAAAGAAAATTTATGTGCAGGATAAATTATTCAGCATGGTTGTTGCATAGTTTTTATATTCCTTTACATAATTTTATTTAAAAAAATATGTGTGGAATGAATAGGTAGGTGAATATTAATGAAAACAAAAAAAATAAAAAGTCTGCCGATTTTAATTATCGTATTGTTATTATTAACATCTACCGCAATTTTTTTACCTGGCTGTATCGGGCAGAAACCGCCAAGATATACGAATGAAACCAGGACAACTCTGGCAATTACTGATGAAACTGTTTATGGAAGCTCAGCTGATTCTCAGAAGTCATCTATACTCAGCCAGGCAAAAACCATAGTTGTCAGCAGCCAGGGAGCAGTAAAAGTTATGCCTGATACCGTGATGGTTGATATTGTGGTTTCAACAGAAAAACCTACCAGTGAAGAAGCAGTCAGCGTAAACTCGTCTGAAACTCAAAATATAATAACTGCGGTAAAAGCTCTGGGAGAGAACGATTTGAAGATTGAAACCGTAGGTTATAGTCTTCGACCATTGTATAACTATATTGAAAATAAACCGCCTGTAATATATGCATTCAACGCAGTAACCACTTTACTTGTTACAACTCAGAAAATTGAAAAAATAGGAAGTGTTATTTCAACTGCAGTTGAAGCCGGTGCAAGTGATATCTCTTCAATAAGTTATGATCTAAGTGATGAAGTTAAAAAAATTGCAAAAAATGAAGCTTTAACAAAAGCAGTTAAAGATGCAAATGATAAAGCTGATGCCATTTCCAAGGCTATGGCAGCAGATATTGTTGAAATATATTCGGTAAACGAAGCCGGAACTTCCTACCCCGGACCCATAACGGATGAATCAAATAAACAGATGAAAGCCGCAGCTGATATAAGTGCCGCACCTCCGGTTGTATTGCCTCAGGAGCTTGAAGTGACAGCCAGCATATCTGTTGTATATATTTTTAAGTAAGCAATCTGAGCAATAGTAAACTGTCTATAAGCGATATATTTTATATTAAATAAGTACAAAGGAATAAACCACTGTTGGTGCAACTTTTAAAAGCTGACATAATCTGAAAGAAAAACAATATTACCTGTGTCTTTTACCTTGTCAACTGTCTAAATATATTTACAATTTTTATAATTTTCCTTTTGAGGAATAATATTAAAAGTAATAACCTGATTTAAGCCACTTGCATATCTTTTTAAAATCTTTAAGGTTGGAGTAATTTCTCCTGTTTCCAGCCTTGCAATATGCGATTGTTGCATATTTATATTTTCAGCAAGTTCTTGCTGGGTAATTTTATTTTTTTTTCTTATAAGAATTAATTGTCTTAAGGCTTGAAATTCAGGCTCTAATCTTTCACATTCTTTAGCAACTTCAGGTTTTTTAAGTATTCTTTTTTCGCCCTCTCCCCAAGATATTTCTTTTTGATTCAATTTAAGCATTTAGATAATCCTTCATCCTTTTTCGTGCAGTTTCCAATTCTTGTTTGGGTGTTTTATTAGTTTTTTTAGTAAAAGCATGAGCTAAAACAAATTTATTACTTCTTACAATAAAGTAAATAATTCTACTACTCTCTATTGTCAATTGGCATAACCCCTTATATCTATTCCCTTTAATCTTTTTAGTATCTAACAGGGATTCCTCTACCCCAAACTCTTTAAGCAATCTGAAAGCATTTCTAATCTTTACAATTTTTAAAGCTTCCTGTAATTCTATATAATCTAAAACAGGAATTCTGCCAGAATTCGTTTTGTAATAAACTATTTCCCACATAACCTATACCATTTTTGGTATATTGTCAATATTAATTTATCATTCTGATTTATCATTCAGTATCTACAAAATATATATTTAAATATAAGTATATTTATGTTATTATTCAAATATATATTAACATAAATTAGTATAAATATTAAATAATATTTTTTAGGAAACTTGTAATTCACATGAGATTCCGTGATGTGTTAAATAAAATCGCATTTAAATTTTTAAGCTTCAGATATGAGAAAGGCAGACAATTTTACTTATCTATCTTTATTGCAATCCTGATAGCTATCGTGATTCTTTCACTTTTAACAATAAGACAGGTTCGCGATGGAAAAGTAAAAGAAAATATCCTGAAAACGGTTTTAAATTCTGACAAGAAAACGAAAACTCCCAAAAATACAGATATTGCTGCTGATAATTCTGCCGATAATTCAGACGGAGGGCAAAGGGAAAAAACAGTTAAGAAAATAAAAGTGTACATCTGCGGAGAAATCAATAATGAGGGAGTTTATGAGTTAAGTGAAGGCACCCGCATTGTTGATCTTATTGCTATAGCCGGAGGGATAAAAAAGGATGCTTATCTTATTTCTTTAAATCTTGCTGAAATTTTAACCGACAGCCAGAAAGTTTATATCCCGTCAAATAAAGAAATTTCAAATTCTGGCAATGGTATTCTGACATCCGGGAACCAGGATAATAATTCCGGAACCAAAATTATAAATATTAATTTTGCAGCAAGAGATGATCTGGAACTCCTTCCTGGCATAGGTCCCGAACTTGCACAAAGAATAATAGATTACAGAAATACCAGAGGACCATTTAAAAAAAAGGAAGATTTAAAAAATGTAACAGGAATAGGAGATAAAAAATTCAATGCATTAAAAGATTTTATTTCGGTATGAAATACTGTTATTTTATCTGGGCTTTATCTGCAACATCGGGCGTTCTGATTTTTAATTTATTTATATCCGGAAATTACAATGTGAAATTTGTCCATATAATTTTCCTGGTATTAATCTCTTTTTTAATCATTATTGCCGGTATAATTTATGAAAAAAAATATTTAAATATAAATAAAGCCAATAATTTATTTTTGGTTTTTACATTTATATTATTTTTATTAATAAGTTTTATCAGTTCATATCTTAATTTTTTAAATAATAACAAGTTAAACAGTTTGCTCTCAGATAATAATATTTTCAAAGACAAGGATATCGAATTAGTCGCTCTCGGCAGGGTAACAAGCAGTCCTTTCAGGAAATTTGATAAAACTTATTTTGATTTTGAAATAAACCAGCTTAAAATTATTCAAAAAGAAAACGGCAGTTTTAAAGAGTTAAATAATTGCGGCAATGTTTTTGCATCTTATAAAAGTAAAGACAACCCTGATTTGCATCTGGATGATTTTATCCAGGCAAATTTGACGGGAATGCAATCATATGTTGGTAATAGCGGCAATAGTTCATATATTTTTGATACAGAAAAAATAACTGCTTGCGGCGAAAAAGGATTGAAATCGTATTTTCATATATTTAAGAAAAGATTTCATTACTGCCTCAGCCTCCTTTTTGATATAAACCTTAATACCGTAAATTCAAAAATAGCATCTGCATTAATATTGGGAAACCAGGCGGAAATTCCCGAAAAGATTACAGCCAGCTTCAAGGAAAGCGGAATCTATCATCTGCTTGCAATTTCAGGACTGCATATTTCCATAACAGCTTCATTTATTTATTTTATTTTAAGAAAAATAAATTTCTCCATATGGGGTAAGAAAACAAATATTTCTTATTTTATTTTTTTATTCCTGGTTTTATATAATTTCATTGTTGGGGCAAAAGCAAGCATGATGAGAGCTTCAATCATGTTTTGTCTGACTCTTTTTGCAAAGGATTTTCATAAGGACTTTCTGGTTTCAAATTCGTTTTTTATTACATATATAATGCTGTTGCTAATCTGTCCGGATTATCTGATAAATCCTGGATTTATTTTATCTTTTACTTCTGTTGGTGCAATCATATTTGTTATTCCCATCGTAAAAAAAACTATAAATTATTTTTTAAATTTTAAAAAGCTGACCGAAAACTATATGATGAAATCAATTATTACAGCAGTCTCTATAAATATGGTTATTTCCCCTATACTTTCATATTATTTCGGAGGTTTTTCGATAATTTCGGTAATTGCAAATGTTGCTGTCGCACCCTTATTTTATTTATTGCTGCTTGACCTGTTTGTGTCTTCCATATCTTCAGTTTTCTGGTTCGCGCTTGGTTCGTTCTTTATTATTCCTGCAGATACGTTAATTAATGTTATATTGAAAATGTCAGATTTTTTTATTTCTCTTCCTTACAGTTTTATAAATACAGATATTTTTAAAAATAAAGTTGTTTTTCTGATGTATTATGCGGGTCTGATAATATTATTTATTTTTTTAAACTATTTCGTTGGAAGAAAAGAAATGAAGAATAATATTAAAAATAATGTATAATTTAAAAAGATTTTTTTTATGGATTTACATACTTTTTGATGTTTAAATTTAATTTTAAATTTTTACAATCGACATATATTCATTCGGAAGTTTGAAAATAAAGTAAAATATGGTGGCAAATGGCAGGATTTCTGGAAAATAAGAAAATTGAAGATATGAAAGCAGTTTATTTTATTGAAAGCAGAAGTGAAAGTATAATAGATGATAAAATAAAGGAAATCAGAACTTATCTTAAAGATAAGATTGATATTGGAAATGATTTAAAGATCTTTAATGCAGGAGACCTGTCAGATCCAAAAGATTTGTATAATTTTTTAAATACTCCTTCATTTTTTTCCATAAAGAAAGTTGTTATATTAAAGAATTGTGAAAAAATTTTAAAGGATCCGCTTAAGATTATATCTGATTTTGTTTTAAAAACTTCAAATCCCAACGAAAATGCGGTAATTTTTTTAACTTCTGCCGAGTTTAAAAAAGCGGGAATGTTTCATGCGCTTGTGAAGCAATTTGGCGAGGTTATAACTATCAACAAACCTACCAGTGAAAATTTAAAAAAGCGGGTTCTTGAAAAAGTTGAACTGGATGGCATAAAAATTACTCCTAAAGCTCTGGAAATATTCATCGGCAATATTAATGATGATCTTAATATTCTTGAAAATGAATATGAAAAATTATATTTATATGTATGCTACGATGATAAAAAAATTATAAATGAAGACATTGTAAAAAGGCTTGTAATCAGAAGCGTCACGTTTACAATTTTTAATTTTGTTGATCATATAGGATATAAAAATTTTAAAATGGCTGCAGAGTTAATACCGACGCTTGGTGCTGATGAAAATGCGGTTTCAGGCGTAATAAAACAATTATTTTTAATGTTTAAAAGTGTCCTGTATATCAAAGATGGTGAAAGGGGCAGAAATGAAGCTAAAACATATCTGGAAAGAAATATACATACAAATCCCGGTTTCATATTAAGGATACTGGATAAGTATGCAAGATTTGCCAGAAATTACAAGCCCGAAGAAATTATAAAAATAATAGGTATTTTAAATGATTTTGATATCAGGAAAAGAAAAACAGACGAACCAGCTATAAATTTTCTTTATGGTCTTCTATCAAAAATCCAGTTTATCCAATAAGGCATTAAATTTATATGGTTTGTCTGTTTAAACTTCAATAGTATTTATCTACTTGAATCTATTTTTCCTGTTTTAAAGAATTTAAAAGTTTAGCAGCTTTTGATTTCTTATTTGATACGAAATTTTTAGAAATGGCACTTTTCTTGGCAGCTTTATCAAGACTCTTAAAGTATAAACTTAAATCAGCACCCGCAGCATCAATATTTTTATTTTCAACATCAACAGCCAATTTCTTTTTATTGCTTTTTATTCTTGTTTTCAGTGCCTTATTCTTTAGAGCTCTCTTAATTCCTTGTCTGTCTCTTTTCTCCTGTGACTTTGTATTTGGCATAAACAATAACTCCGATATTTATTTTTTAAACGAGGCAATATTCTATCATTTTTTTAAAGAAATAAAAATATTTAATTATTTAAATTGCTGTTATTTAAAATATAAAAACTTAAATGTTATAATTCATTTTTTAATTAAAAACTATG
Source organism: bacterium (assembly GCA_021371805.1). Taxonomy (GTDB): domain Bacteria; phylum Actinomycetota; class Humimicrobiia; order Humimicrobiales; family Humimicrobiaceae; genus JAMDDL01. Next base: position 25,823 of record JAJFVM010000047.1, on the reverse strand, counting down.
TTATGCTATCATAAAATCAATTTAATTTACAATAATTTAGATAATGCAGCAAAATACCGATTATAGAAAAAAAATTTTCAGCGCTACATTTTTAGTAATAATAGCAACTTTGCTTTCAAAAATTTCAGGACTTGCCCGGGATCAGATTATGGCGGGTTATTTCGGAATCAGCTACCAGACCGATGCCTTTACGTGGGCATATTTTATTCCGAATTTATTTAGAGTATTGTTTGCGGAATCGATTATTATTGCCGCATTTATACCCGTTTATACTTCTTATTTAAAAAAAGGTGAAGCCGGAGAAATCGATGATTTTGTCAGTTCCGTAACAAATATTTTCATTCTGATTTTTATGGTTATATCTGTGCTTGTCTTCATTTTTTCTTCTCCTATCGGCATTCTGCTTTCAAAAATATCAGGCAACAACATGGATATTTCAAGCTTTTCCTTAATGAATAGAATTATGATTTTTTCACTTGTTGTAATGAGTATTTCCGGTCTTATAACAAGCATATTAAACAGTCATAACAAATTTACCGTGCCTGCAATTGCTCCTCTTGTAATGAATGTAATATCAATTATTTTTGTTGTACTGCTTGCAAAAAATATCGGGATTGTAAGCATGGCAATTGGTGTAATGATAGGGTCAATTCTGGAGGTTATTATACAAATTCCGGGACTTAAATCAGCTGACTTAAAATATAAATTCCGTATTGATTTTAAAAATAAGGCGGTAAGAGAAATTTTTGGCATGATGGTACCCATAATGTTAAGCCTGGGTGCCGTTCAGATAAATAATAGTGTAGATAACTTTTTTGCCTTAAATCTTGGTGCGGGAAACACTACAGCATTGACGTTTTCATGGAGAGTTGCCAATTTGCCTCTGGGAGTATTTTCAGTTGCTGTCATTACTGTTTTATATCCATTGATTTCAAGACAGGCTGCGGATGGGAATATGAAAGGCTTAAAGGAAAGTTTTTCACTGGGATTTCGCGAGATAGGGTACATAATGGTGCCTGCCAGTCTTGGTATGATAATTCTAAGCAATCCGATTATAAAGATTTTATTTGAAAGATATCAGTTTACAGCAGCAGATACAGCCAAAGTATCCAATATACTGATTTTTCACAGTACAGGTCTTTTATTTTTTGGTCTGCTTATGATTTTAAACAGAATATTTTATTCTTTGAAAAACGTAAGAACACCATTGAAAGTAGCGTTAGCCTCAATAGGTATAAATTTCATATTAGACTGGGTTTTAATAAAGTTTTTAGATGTCAGCGGTGTTGCATTGTCTACTTCTATCGTAGGAGTTATTAATGTTATTGTGCTTCTGATAATCTTAAGAAAAAAAATAGGCTATCTTAGCGGCAGGAAAATAATTCTTTCATATGCAAAGATCACCGGTGCATCGGCAGTCATGTGTGTGGTGGTATATTATTTATGGAAATTCCTTTCCGTGTACTTTTCATCAGGAACTTTTATGTTATTATTGCTTCTTATAATAATTATTGTTATCGGAAGCGGAGTTTATGTTCTTCTCACTTATTTATTTAAGATGGAGGAAGTAAGATTTGTAGCAGGTGCTTTGAAAAACAGGTTTATTAAGTAATTTAATTGCTACGAGTTGATTCTGAGCTTTGTCATAGATACCGGATGATACATGGCAGTTGAATTTTATTATTGGTTTTAGAATTTTGTTATTTTTTTATAATTTTAAATAAAAATTCAGAATGAGCAATCAAAAATTTATAAGAAATTTTTCAATAATAGCGCATATTGATCATGGCAAATCCACTCTGGCTGACAGAATACTTGAATATACGCATACTGTCAGTCCGAGAGAAATGTTTGATCAGTATCTAGATGATATGGATCTTGAAAGAGAAAGAGGCATAACAATCAAGGCTCATTATGTAACCGTATTGTATAAATCAAAAACTGATGGGAATGAATACCAGTTCAATTTAATTGATACTCCGGGACATGTTGATTTTACTTACGAGGTTTCAAGAAGTCTTGCCGCCTGTGAAGGTGCGCTTCTGGTTGTAGATGCAACCCAGGGAGTTCAAGCCCAGACACTTGCCAATGTTTATCTTGCAATAGATAACGACCTGGAGCTTATACCGGTAATAAATAAGATAGATCTGCAAAGCTCAAGGCCGGAAGAAGTAACTGATGAGCTGAATAAGATTTTAGGGATAGAAAAAAGCAAGATCCATAAAGTTTCTGCAAAAACAGGGGAAGGTGTCGAAGAAATACTGGAAAGCATAATTTTAGAAATCCCTGCTCCCGGAGGAGATGAAAATGCACCGCTTCAGGCGCTTATCTTTGATTCCAATTATGATGCATACAGAGGAGTTGTGTCGCTTATAAGGATTGTAAACGGGAAAATATCTAAAGGCATGAAGATAAAATTCATGGCGGAAAATTATGTTACGGAAGTTGAGGAAATAGGAATCATGGCACCAAAAATGATTCCTAAAAATGAACTTTCAACCGGTGAGGTTGGGTATATTGTCACTGGCATCAAAGAAGTTGATAAGATAGTTGTCGGTGATACTATAACATCTTTTATAAATCCGTCGGAAAAAAGTCTGCATGGTTATAAAAAACCCAAGCCGATGGTATATTGCGGGCTTTATCCCATAGACGGGGATGATTATGAAGATTTAAGGGAAGCCTTAAAAAAACTTGAGCTTAATGATTCTTCTTTAATATTTGTCCCCGAAGTTTCAACAGCACTTGGTACAGGCTTTAGAATGGGATTTCTGGGATTGCTGCACCTTGAAATAGTAAAGGAAAGACTTGAAAGGGAATATAATTTAAGGCTTTTGACCACTACCCCTAATGTTGCATATAAAATAACAAAAACAAACGGAGAAGTAATATTTTTAAAAAGCCCTGCAGATTATCCGGAAGAAGAAAAAATAGTAAAAATTGAAGAACCCTATGTTTCGGCGACAATAATAACTCCAAAAGAATACATAGGCGAAATCATGAAGCTTTCAAGCCAGAAAAGGGGAGTTTATAAAGATATGCAATATATCTCTGTTGGAAGGGTGGAATTAAAATATGCCTTTCCTCTTTCGGAAATAATCGTAGATTTTTTTAGCCTTTTAAAGTCGATTTCTTCCGGATTTGCGTCTCTTGACTATGAGTTTCTGGAATATCGTGAATCAGACCTTGTAAAACTTGATATTCTGGTCGGAGGAAATAAAGTCGATGAGCTTGCAGTTATAGTTCATAAGGATAAAGCTTACAATATAGGCAGGGAATTTGCTAAAAAATTAAAACAGGAAATACCAAAACAGATGTTTGAGATAGCAATTCAGGCTTCAATCGGGAAAAGAGTAATAGCAAGGGAAACTGTATCAGCATTTAGAAAAGATGTGATAGCAAAGCTTTACGGCGGTGACGTAACCAGGAAGAACAAACTTCTGGACAAGCAAAAAAAAGGAAAGAAAAAGATGAAAAAAATTGGCAAGGTGGAAATACCGAGTGAAGCGTTCATGAGTTTTTATAAGATTGAGCTTGAAAATAAATAATTTTTATGGTTTTGGAGGACGAAATTCATTAAAAATAGTTTTATATTTTTTATTTTTATAGTTTATAATATTAGTTTATCAGTTCTTAATACGGTTCGAGTTCATTCCGGCTTGAAATTGTAAAGCTAAAACAATCAGAGAAAGGTAAAATAATGAAAAAAAGAACGCTGGCGACTATTGGAATTTTAGTGATTTTTATTTTAGTTATATTATCATTTAGCGGTTGTGCAAGAACTGGCACAAAGATTGCCGAAAAGGCAATTGAAAAAGCTGCAGGAGGAAATGTCGATTTAGATTTAGATAAAAACGGGGTAACGGTTAAGGATGAAGAAGGCGGCCAGACCCAGATTGGGGAAAATGCAAAACTACCTGATGGCTGGCCCTCAGAATTGGCTGTTTATCCTGATGTAAAACTTTCCATGTCAACAAAAACCAGAAACGGTGATACGAATAAAAACGAGTTTTCAATTTTAGGAGAATTTACAAACAGTTCAATAAAAGATGTATATAAATGGTATAAAAATAAATACAGTTCAGGGTGGGAAGTTACAACTGATCAATATACTGAATCAAACGATGGTGATGTAGCATATCTTAATTTTAAAGGCGACAAATATGATGTTGTAGTAATGATCGGCAAGTCAGGTGATACGGCTTCAATGACGATGACTGTGGTGGAACAGTAACTTTAAAAATACAGGCATTACGTTGCTTTTGGATAATTATATTATAAATATTTAATATTAAATTTTAATTAAAAATTAAAAAATGGAAGGCATGAAAGTGCTTTCCATTTTTAATGTTCATATGGCATAGGACAATATAGATGATTTAAGTTTATTAAGGATATTAAAATAAGAAAACTTCTATTAAAAGATATTTATTTAAGAGCAATAATGTCTGATGAAAAGTAAAAACTCATGGTAAACCTTAAGTATCCGTATCTTTATGAGAAATAATCATTATAAAAAAAATGATAAAAGTTGTCCATTAAATCACTTATTTAATGCATTGTTCAGCGGCCTTAATAAAATTTAAAATCATAAAATAAAACAATTATTGCTTAAAATATAAGTAAATAAAATAATTTGTAACTTGTATTTTTTTCTTATATAATCTTTTTCTAAAATATTTGACGGGCAGGAGTCCTCCTATTTTAGGTAACCCTTAAATAGGAGAACGCCTATCCTGTCAAACTCATTTCAAAAAAAACTAAAATGGTTTGAAAGGAGTGCTATTGAAAAGTGATATCGAAATTGCTCAAGAAGCAAAAATGATGCCCATCATAGAGGTAGCAGAGTCAATGGGGCTCGAAGAAGACGACCTTGAACTTTATGGTAAATACAAGGCAAAAGTAAAGCTGGAAGTCCTGGATCGTCTGAAAGACAGGCCGGATGCAAAATATGTAGATGTTACGGCTATTACTCCCACACCGCTTGGGGAAGGCAAAACAGTTACAACAATAGGTCTTGGCATGTCTTTAAACAGGATAGGGAAAAAAGCAATAACCTGTATAAGGCAGCCGTCGCTTGGTCCTGTTTTTGGAATCAAAGGCGGAGCTGCAGGTGGAGGTTTCTCCCAGGTTCTTCCAATGGAAGATTTCAACCTTCATTTAACAGGAGATGTTCATGCAGTAGGAGTGGCGCATAATCTTCTGGCTGCGTTTTTAGATGCCCACATAATGCATGGGAATGAATTAAATATTGATCCGTTCAGCATCACATTAAACAGAGTAGTAGATGTTAACGACAGAGTATTAAGAAATATAGTGTTGGGGCTTGGCGGCAAAGCTAATGGCATGCCAAGAGAATCTGGTTATGATATTACTGTCGCTTCGGAAGTAATGGCAATTTTAGCTTTAACCACAAGTCTTAAGGATATAAGACAAAGACTTTCAAGAATGGTTGTCGGAACCACTTATGACGGGAGACCGGTTACGGCGGAGGATTTAAAGTGCGCCGGTGCAATGACTGTTTTACTTAAAGATGCAATCAAACCAAACCTGCTTCAAACAATTGAGCACAATCCTTGTTTTGTACATGCCGGTCCTTTTGCAAATATTGCACATGGAAACAATTCAATTCTGGCAGATATGATGGCCTGCAAGCTTGGGGATTATGTTGTAACAGAAAGCGGTTTCGGCGCTGATCTTGGAGCTGAAAAATTCATGGATATCAAATGCAGATACAGCGGCCTTAAACCTTCGGCTGTCGTTATAGTAGCTACGGTCAGAGCTTTAAAGATGCACGGCGGCGGTTTTGAGTTCATACCGGGAAAAGGTGTGGACAAAGCTAAAATGGAAGCCAAAAATGTGGAAGCAGTTAAAAAGGGTTGTGAAAATCTTGTTAAGATGATTGAGAACATGAGATATTTCGGAATACCTGTTGTTGTTTCAATTAACACCTTTACCGCAGATTATAAGGAAGAGATTGAAGCAATAAAAGAAATGGCTGTTTCTGCCGGAGCAGATGACTGTGTTATAAGCGAAGTCTGGGCAAAAGGCAGTGAAGGTGGGGAAGACCTTGCCAATGCTGTTGCCAAGGCTTGTGAGAAACCAAGTAATTTTAAATTTCTTTATCCTCTTGAAGCAACAATCAAGGAAAAAATTGAAACTATTGCTACTAAAATCTATGGTGCAGACGGTGTTGATTACCTTCCAAAAGCGGAAGAGAAAATTGCTCTTTATAACAAGCAAGGTTTTGATAAACTTCCCATTTGTATGGCAAAAACACACCTATCGCTTAGCCATGACCCGAACTTAAAAGGCAGACCAAGAGGCTACAGGATACCGATAAGGGATGTTAAAGCTTCAATAGGAGCAGGTTTTCTATATCCGCTTTTAGGTGAAATGAGAACTATGCCAGGTCTTCCAAAAGTTCCTGCCGGTACAAAAGTTGATATAGATGAGAATGGTAACATTGTAGGATTATTCTAAATACCTGTAATTATTTTTTTTGCAAGTAATCAGTTCAAAAAGTACTTGAAGTAGTTAAAAGAGGCCAGGTGGCTTTAAGCGATTAAATAAAAATTTTATTTTAAGCTGGCCATCTGGTCTCTTTCCGCTTTTAGAATCATTTTAAAAATAATTAAGCATAACAATTAATAAATTTTAATAAACGGAGTTAGATAATGGCTAAATTAATTAATGGAAATAAAATATCGGGCGATATAAAAAACGAGATCAAAGAAGAAGTTAAAGAGCTTGAAAGAGTAAAAGGAATAAAACCTGGTCTGGGAGTTATTCTTGTAGGAGAAGATCCGGCTTCAAAAGTATATGTAGCTAATAAGCAAAAAGGATGCGATGAGGTTGGTTTTTTATCAGATACCGTAAAACTGCCCGAAACTGCAACTGAAGCTGAAGTATTAAAACAAATAGAGATTTACAATAGCAGGAAAGATATTCACGGATTTCTTGTTCAGCTTCCATTGCCTCGTCAAATTGATAAAACAAAGGTCCTTGAAGCAATATCCCCCTTGAAGGATGTGGACGGATTTCATCCTATAAATATTGGAAAACTGTTTGCACAGCAAGACGGTTTCGTACCTGCAACACCTGCGGGCATTATCGAGATGATGAAAAGAGAGAAAATAACAATAAAAGGTAAAAATGCAACCATGGTCGGACATAGTGAAATTGTCGGAAAACCTTGCGCACTTCTTTTACTGAATGAATGGGCTACTGTTACCGTCTGTCATATTGAAACAAGAGATTTGAAAATGCACACAATTAATGCAGATATTCTTATTTCTGCGGTAGGCAAGCCCTATTTAATAAAAGAAGATATGGTTAAAGATGGCGCAGTGGTAATTGATGCAGGAATCAATAGGATTACCGTTGATAAGGCAAATCCTGAACTTTTAAGCTGGAGAAAATCTGATTTTGATACAAAAGGAGCAACTCTTATAGGTGATGTTGATTTTCAGAAAGTAGAACAAAAAGCAAGCGTTATAACACCAGTACCAGGCGGTGTCGGCTTAATGACTATAGCGATGTTATTAAAAAATACGTTAAAAGCTGCAAAAGATTTCGCTCAGCTGAAGTAAAAAAGTAATTATGAAACAGATATTTGTTTTTAATGAAGATAGTTTAGCCGGATAATCGACTCCTGGCTAAACTATCTTTTTTTTAAATAAAAAAATATTATTATTTGGATAATATTTGGATTTTCTTTTAATATATTACTTAGATTGATTATTAACTTAATCATTATTTTTAAAGAACTGGTATTATTCTATAAAAGCAGGCAAAAATGTTTTATGGTAAAGTTATTGGTAATATTGTGGCAACTATAAAAGTAAAAGGGCTGGAAGGAAAAAAGATCCAGATTATCAAGCCAATTGATATGCAGACAGGTCTTGAATATGAAAAATTTATTGTAGCTCTTGATACTACCGATTCAGGTGCGGGAGATTATGTCGGTTATGAAGATGGCAAGGAAGCTGCATGGGCATTTGAACCGGAAGAGGTACCTACCGATGCTACTATTATTGCCATTATTGATGATGTAAATATTCCGGGAGTGTAAATTATGGTATTAGGTAAAGTGATAGGTTCGGTAGTTGCAACGCAAAAAGATCCGGGGCTGATTGGCAAAAAGTTACTTCTTGTTAAAGCAATTGATCTTGAAGATAATCTTTTAGAACCGTTTGTTATAGCTGTGGATGCTGTCGGAGTAGGGATAGGTGAAAAAGTTCTGGTAGTTAACGGCAGCTCCGCACGAATGACAGATGAAACAAGGGAAAGAAGTATAGATTCAGTAATAGTTGCCAAGGTTGATTCAATGCAGATAGTGTTGTAAGGCAGTACCTATGGAAGAAAAACAAAAGAAATAATTTAAATCAATAAAAAACAGCCTGAAAAAAACCAGGCTGTTTTTAATCTGATCCAGTTTAACTTTTAAAATTATAGAGCATTACTTTATTTCTTTTAAAAGCTTATCAATACCTTCGATGGATATTTTTTTTGAATCTTCAAAGAAACTGGAAATTATTTTTTTTGAAGGTTCCCCAAGCAGCTTATCAGCAACAGATTTGATTATGCTTTTGGAAAGCTCCTTATTGTCTACAGCAGCAGAATAGATATATGTTTTGGAAGATTTATCCTGTTTTAGCAGCCCTTTTTCTGCAAGGGTCGTCATTGTCGACATAACTGTAGTATAAGGAATAAAACCCTCTTTTTTGTTTTCGATCTCTTTTCTCAACATATATTCGTGGACTTCTCTGACAGTGACTTTTCTTCTATCCCATACTATCTTCATTATATCTGCTTCAAGATTGCTTATGCTGTTAAGTCCATTTATCCCAATCTCTTCGGATTTCTTTTTCAGGTCAGTTTCTTTTGCCATTTTCCCCTCGTTTCATAAATTAGTTTCGTGTAAAATTCCTCCACATTTTTCCAAAAGTCGATTTTATATCTACAAAAAAATAATACTGTATTTTATGTTTAAAATCAATAAAGTCTTTAATGAATTTAACGTTTAATTCTGATGATAAATATTAAATCAATTTAATATTTATGTAATATTTACTTTTTTTTGGTAAATATAAATTTAAAAGATAAAATTTTAATATATTATATTAATATTACTTCCTTCTGTTTTTAAGCTGCTTGAAAATCTTGAATTATATATTTTTATGTTAATATTTTTATTTGCTGTGGCAAAAAATGCGGATAGCTTGTAATATTTTTGTAATAAACATAAAATAAAATCGCTGATAATTGAATTTATTTTGATGGGCTTCTTCTAAAATATGCCTGTAATAAAGCGAAAGATAATGAGAATTGCAAGAGTAATTGGTAATGTATACGCGACCTTAAAACATGAAAAGCTTAAGGGAATTAAGCTGATGGTTATACAGCCTGTTAATCCTGACGGTGAGGCAATAGGCAGCTCTATTATCGTTGCAGATTATTTGAATGCTGCAATCGGAAACCTTGTTTACTGGATAGAAGATGGTTCGACCATATGCAAAATTATTGGAATAAGGAGTGTACCTCTGAGAGGCTGCATAGTTGGGTTGATTGACAGCATAGATATGAAAAAAATAAATAAAGTTTTGAAAGATTGATATGAAACTTGTAAAAGTGATTGGCAGCGTAACTTCCACAATAAAAGATCCAAGCCTTCAGGGCTTTAAATTGTTGTTAGTACAAACCGTGGGTGCTGATTTAAAAGATAAACAGGACTTTTTTGTGGCAGTTGATACTATCGGACTTGGGGAGGGAGAAATCGGCCTCATTGTTACCGGAAGCACGGCAAAATATACTGAAATTACACGCCATAAAAATATTGATGCCGCAATTGTAGCAAAGGTTGAAAGAATAGATCTTGAGAATTATAATTTGGAAAGTTAATTATTGAATCGGGGGCAAATATAAATAAATAATTAATTAATCTATAGCTGATAATTAGCTTAGAAAAATAAATTAAAAAACTTAAGCATGGTTTTGATAGAAAATTAAATAAAAATTAAATTATTTGCCAATAATAATTAAAAAATAAAAGAGATATTTTTTACAGGAGAGATTTTATGAGTTCAGATTCTGTTGATTTAATAAAAAGCGCAGGAGTAGTAGGAGCCGGGGGCGCAGGTTTTCCGACTCATGTTAAATTAAGCGCCAAGGTGGATACGATAATTGTAAATGGTGCAGAATGTGAACCTTTGATAAATGTGGACAGGCAGCTTATTGAAAAATATCTTGATAAAATGTATGAGGGTTTAAAGGTAGCTGCACAATCTACAGGTGCAAAAAGGGTTATAGTAGCATTAAAGGAAAAGAACAAAGGTGCTGTAAAAGTCCTGGAAGATTTTAAACAGGGCAGCTTAAAGTTTGAAATTTTCAAGCTTGGGAATTTTTATCCTGCAGGTGATGAACAGGTTCTGGTTAACGAAGTAACAGGCAAGATTGTGCCTGAAGGGGGGATTCCATTAAATGTCGGCATTGTAGTAATAAATGTGGAAACCCTGATCAATGTTGCAAACGCAGTTGAAGGCAGGAATCTGACCAGGAAATTTGTAACTGTAAATGGCGCAGTGAATACTCCGAAGACATTTATAGTTCCCATAGGAACACCTGTCTTATTTTTGATCGAAGCATGTGGAGGAGCAACTGTCAGTGATTATGGTGTAATAGACGGCGGCCCGATGACAGGCAAACTTGTCAACCCCAATGTTCATGCAGTTACCAAAACCACAAAAGCAATTCTGGTTTTGCCGGAAACAAATATAGTCGTTATACAAAAAAAACGGGATATAAGCAAGCAGATGAAAAGGGCACAGGCGATATGTTTAAGCTGCAGAATGTGTACGGATCTATGTCCCAGATATCTTCTTGGACATGATCTTTTCCCTGATGAATTGATGAAAAGAATGTATAAGCGCGAGATAACAGCAGAAGATATTTCCAATTTTGATTATGCATATTTGTGCTGCGACTGCGGTTTATGTGAATTATACAGCTGTGTAGTTGATTTATCAGCTCGTTCTCTTTTTCATTATTTAAAAGTTGAACTTGCAAAAGCAGGCATAAAAAATCCTCATCACCGTGAAGCTTTGACTGAGAATGAATTCAGGAACTTCAGAAAAGTTCCGGCTCCAAGGTTGCTTAAGAGAATAGAACTGGATGAATATACGAGCCATGCTGATTTATCATATGATGAAATCGAGGTAAATGAGGTTAAATTATTTTTAACCCAACACGTAGGGGCACCTTCTGTCCCTGTTGTAAAAATCGGAGACATGGTTAAGGAAGGTACGCTGGTTGCCGATATTCCTGCCGATAAGCTTGGTTCAAAGATACATGCTTCAATTGACGGTAAAATAAAAGAAATAACTGATAAATATATTGTTATTTCAAAGAATTGATTTAGTTGTATAAATAAGATATTAAGTTTTCATGATATGGAACAAATGATTGAAAAAAAAGAAAGCAACCTGGCTGTTGTTGAGTTTAAAAGTATAGCCAGAGGAATATATGTAACAGATGCAATGCTTAAAGCTGCTGATGTTAATCTGGTAATGTCTTCCTCTCTCTGTCCCGGAAAATATTTGACAGTTGTTGAAGGGGAAACCAGTGCCGTAGAAAATTCGTTAAAAGTTGCCGATGAAATTGGTAAAATGCATGTCTTTAGTTCGGAAATCATAAACTCGATCAACTATAAGGTTATAGAAGCAATATATGGAAAGTCGACTGATAAAATCAGCGGTTCCATTGCTGTAATAGAAAGTATGCAGATGGCAAATCTGATAAGCTCTGCAGATGAAGTTGCAGATGCTGTTGATATTGAGTTTTCGGATTTCAGGCTGGCAAGAGGCTGCGGAGTAAACAGCTTTTATATTTTTAACGGAGAGCTTTCTTCGGTCCGGGAAGGTGCAAGAGTTGCATCGGAATATTTGATGAGCAGGGGAGCACTGCTTGCCGGCAGAGTAATTTCAGGACCGGATCCCGAGGTCTGGAGATGGATAAGATCGTCGCTGTGCAGGTGCTGATTTTTTATGACAAAAGTTTTTACCTGAATTTTCAGAAAGAATGATTTTAAAATATTTTAAAATAATTTAATTGAGAAAGGTTATAATGGCAATAAAAAGTGAACGGGAGATAAGGGCAGATATAGTAGAGGTCTGCCACAAAATATATAACAACGGCTGGGTAGCGGCAAATGACGGGAACGTATCGGTTTTAATAGATGAAGGTATTGCCATATGTACTCCTACCGGTATCAGCAAAGGGATCATGACACCGGATATGCTTATTAAGGTGGATATCAATGGAAACAAGCTGGAAGGCGAAAAGGAATTAAAACCGTCATCTGAGATAAAGATGCATCTGGATATATTAAGAAACAAACCCGGAGTTAATTCGGTTGTTCATGCTCATCCTCCTTACGGAACTGCATTTGCAGTGGCAGGTATACCTCTTAACGAATGCGTCTTACCGGAAATAGTAATTTCGCTTGGCCAGATTCCGCTTACAAAATACGGGACTCCGTCTACATTTGAGCTCCCTGAAAGCGTAAGAGAGCATTTAAAGGAGAGTTCCGTATTCCTTCTTGAGAATCATGGTGCTCTTTCTACAGGTTCTGATGTTTTTCAGGCTTATTATAGGATGGAAAGCATGGAGCTTTTTGCAAAGATTGCTGTTATTGCAAAGACTATAGGCAATGTAAACACGATAAGTGAACCAAATGTGAAAAAACTTTTAAAGCTCAGGACTGACTGGGGAATGGATACGGAAAATTTTCCCGGCTGCAGAATAGGCGATAAAATGATCAACTATGATGATAGGAGTCATGGTTGGAGCTCAAATTCAAGCATAAATACCGATAGCCCCGAACTGACTGATGATGAGAAAATAACTTTAACAAAAAGGGAACTTGTTGAAATAATACAATCAACAGTAACAAACATTTTGAAGCGGTATGATAAATAAGTAATAAATTAAGCTTGTTTGAAATATTTTTTAAAGTTTTATAATTTTAGATTTTAATATAAAAGATTGATTTATATTGTTAAATTAAATATAAATTGATGGTATAATCAAAAATTCAAGTTGGTTTAAAAACTTTTATAGATGTAAGATAAAAAAAGGATTTTTAACGTAGTAAAACAAGTTAATAAGTTAATGAGTTTTTAAAATTAAAAATAATAAAATTAAATTAAAAAATAAGGAGAAAAAATGAACGGCGAAGCAATAGGTTTAATAGAAACCCGTGGGCTGGTTGCCTCAATTGAAGCAGCAGATGCTATGGTTAAAGCTGCAAATGTTACGCTAATGGGACAGGAAAGAATCGGCTCCGCTTATATTACAGTTATAGTTAAAGGTGACGTCGGCGCTGTAAAAGCTGCTGTTGATGCCGGTGCCGCAGCTGCAAAAAGAGTCGGGGAACTTATTTCTGTTCATGTAATTCCAAGACCTCATCAGGAACTGGCATTGATACTTCCTCAGGAATAATTTTTTGTCTAATTAATAAAATTATTTTTTAAATAGAGAGGTATCAAAGGTGGATACTGAAAAGTTAATTCAAGACGTTGTAAAGAGCGTAATGCAAAAATTAAGTGTTGGAATAATTCAGGGTTCACAGACGCCAGGTAATACTTCGGAACCTGTTAAAGTTGATGGCAAATTAAAAGTAGCACAAACTGTGGCTTCGGATAAGAAAATCGTTTGCAGCATATCGGTAAAACATGTTCATCTTTGCAGGGAACATCTGGATGTTCTTTATGGTAAAGATTATGAACCAACAATTTTAAAGGAGTTATACCAGCCCGGAAATTATGCTTACAAGGAAACCGTAACAGTAGTAGGTCCGAAGTTAAATGCGATTCAAAATGTAAGAATTCTTGGTCCGCTGCGAAGCAAATCACAGGTTGAACTTGCAAAAACCGATTGTATTATTCTTGGTATAGATGCACCTGTAAGACCTTCCGGAAAACTGGAAGGCACAACTTCATGTGTCTTAATAGGTCCTAAGGGTGCTGTTTATTTAAGTGAGGGAGTAATAAGGGCAAACAGACATCTTCATTTAAGTCAGGAAGATGCTGATTATTTTGGAATCAAGGATAATGATGAAGTAGATGTAAGAGTTACCGGACCTAAGGGATTGACTTTTAACAATGTACAGGTAAGAGTCAGCAAGGATTTTGTATCGGAAATGCATATTGATACCGATGACGGCAATGCTGCCGATGTTGTTAACGGAACTTTGGTGGAGATAGTAAATGCATCATGCATAGCTCCTATAGGTCCTTCTACGATAGCGGATTCAAACAGGATTCCTCCAAATATTCCTGATAATAGTATTTCAGGTGAGATTACAGATCCTAACATCTTAAGAAATATGAATAGTGTAATGGCACAAGCCGGTGGTGTTCTAACAACGTCAAATACAATTAGTTCATCTAACAATATAGGTTCGGCCAGGACTACAAAAACTGTGATTACTGTTGCAGATTTGGATAGTTACAAAGTTTCTGGTATAAAGCTATCTACTAATGTTATCTTAAGCCCGCTTGCAAAGGATGAGGCACTAGCTAGAGGGATTAAAATATTTAGCTGATATTTTTTTAGAAAATATTCAATTTTGAGGAGCACAAGTTTAAAAGGTGCAGCTATTTTTAAATTAATTATTTAAATGTGAAGATAATTTAAATTAAGATTACAATTCTTAACTCAAATTTTTTACCCGGGAGGTAAGTGTGGATATAGATGAAAAATTAATAGAGCAGATAGTGAGAAAAGTTGTTGAGAATGTGGTTTCTCCGGGTTCTGCAGGTATAGGTACTTCAAAATCAAACTTCTCAAGTTCTCAAGGTGGTCCGTTATTTGACAATATCGAGACTGCTATTGCTGCTGCAAAAGAAGCTCAAAAAAGGTTTGTCGGTCTGGGCAGGGATGCCAGATATGGTATTGTGGAATCAATAAGAAAAGCTTCACTGGCCAATGCGGAGAAATGGGCGAAAATGGCTGTTGAAGAAACAGGTATGGGAAGAGTGGAAGATAAGACAATAAAAAATATTGTAGCTGCAGAAAGGACCTTAGGTCCCGAGGATCTTGAAATTAAAAGTTACAGCAGATGCTGTACGGATAACGGCACTTTAACCGTGGATATGGCTCCTTATGGAGTTATAGCTGCGATAACCCCCATGACAAATCCTGCACCTATGATAATAAACAATACAATAATAATGATTTCAGCAGGAAACTCGGTAGTATTTCTACCACATCCTTCAGCAAAAAAAGTTACCATTGACGCTCTGCTTGTTGTACATAAAGCAATTGTTGATGCAGGAGGTCCTGAAAACCTGATAACTTCAACGAAAGAGCCGAATATAAATAATGCAAGTATATGTATGGCTCATAAGGATATTAATCTTATTTGCGCTACCGGCGGCCCTGCTATAGTTGAAATTGCCATGAAAAGCGGAAAGAAAGTTTTAGGTGCCGGTCCTGGAAATCCCCCAGTTCTTGTAGATGATACTGCTGATATTGCAAGAGCGGCAAGAGAGATAGTCGCAGGCTCTTCTTTTGATAACAACATACTTTGCAATGAAGAAAAAGTACTTATTTGCATGAGGTCAGTTGCAGATAAACTTTTAAGTGAATTTGGCAAGAACAACTGTCTTGTATTAAATACCGAAGAAGCTCAGAGAGTTACAAATCTTGTGGTCAAGAATGGTGAGATAGATAAGAAACTTATGGGAAAAAATTGCGCAATTATTTTAAAGCAGGCAGGTATTAATGCCAGGGATGACTTAAGACTTGCGGTTTTTGTTGCAAATGATGAAACACATCCCCTTGTTCAGCATGAACAGCTTATGCCTATTTTGCCTATGGTGATTGTAAATACATTTGAAGAAGGTGTCAGAATAGCATGCAGGGTTGAACATAATTTTAAACATACTGCAATGATTCATTCTGCAAATATTGAAAGGATCACATATTTTGCACAGGAAGTTAATACAACAACCGTACAGGTAAACGGCTCTTCCCAAAGGTCCGGCGGAGATCTGCATAACGGAGGTTCATCATGGACAATTGCCGGTGCAACAGGTGAAGGCTGCACAACTCCAAAGTCATTTACAAGACAGAGGAGATTATCGATTTACGGTTCAATGAACTTTGTAAAATAATTAAGTTTTTAAAAAGATTTAAGTAAAATAAAATATTTCTTATTCCTGGAAGGAGAATAGAATAAATGAATAGTGGAGCAATAGGTTTAATTGAGACTAAAGGATTGGTCGGCGGTGTGGAAGCGTCGGATGCAATGGTTAAAGCTGCTGATGTAGTGATGATTTCAAAAGCGTATATAGGAAGCGGAATTGTCACAGTTATATGCCAGGGAGAAGTTGCTGCAGTTAAATCTGCAGTTGAAGCCGGCACTGTTGCAGCAAAACGGGTTTCCGAAGTATTGGCAACTCATGTCATTCCAAGACCCCATCCTGAGCTTGATAAGATAATTTCCGGTAAATATGTAAGATCGGGCAGGGGTACAATACCTAAATCCAGAACCCCCAAACCTGTAAATCCGGCAAAGGCAGCGCCAGCTCCGGCAAAAGCAGCAGGTTCCGAAGAAAAAAAAGCTGAAAAAAATAAAGAAACAGGTATTTAAATAATTAGTTCTTGATGACTAACTCAATTTTAGTGAACTATTTACTTAAACTAATCTTAAAATTTTCTTATTTTGTTTCTTTTGGCAATTATTCACCGGAAACTAATTAATTAATATTTAGTAGTGTTTTGGTATAAGTATCCGGAAATGGGTTACTACCGGATGATATGTAATTGACATTGTATCCATGCAGTATTTTATTAGGTTTATGTTTTGATTTTTAATCTTAAAAAATCTTATTGAAAGTTAGTATATAATGGAGAAATCAATAGGTGTTGTAGAATTCAGAAGTATTGCGGTTGGGATAGCTGCTGTTGATATTATAGTTAAAGCTTCTAATGTGAGCATAATTGATGCTAAAAGCATTTGTCCTGGCAAGTATTATATACTTTTTTCGGGAAGTACAAGTGATGTCGAGAATTCATATAACACTATAATATATGAAAGTGAAAAGTTTATTGTGGATGCAATATCTATCCCGAATATCTACCCGCAGATTATTTCAGCTCTTACCCAAACTTCAATCATCGGTGAATATAAAGCTATCGGAGTTATTGAAACTTTAACATCGCCTTCTATTTTTTATGCGGCTGACCAGGCTGTAAAAGCTTCTGATGTTGATCTTGTGGAAATAAGGATAGCAAGGGCACTTGGAGGCAAAAATACCTGCATTGTAAACGGAGACATATCTTCGGTAAAAGAATCCGTAATGGCCGGAATAAAATATGCACAGGAGAAAGATTTTCTGGTGGATTATCAGATTATCGCATCACCCCACCCCAGCCTGTATAGGGCAGTCATGTAACCCCCCTAAAACTTACTTCAAAAGCTCCTGAGATAATTAAATTTAAATTTATAGAATGTCTTACCCTTAAAGTTTTACCGGAAAAGCAAAACAGATCTGATATTTTTTACTTCCGGTATTTCTGATTTATTTTAATCCGATTTATTTTAATCTTGCCAAAGAATAATAAAATAAATAAAATAATGTAAGTTTTTGTAGATTCGTTAATAGTTTAGTAAACCCATAAATTATTTATTTTAAGGAATATTATGAAAGTTAAATTAAATTACGGCAGCGAAGGTCTGGAAGTTGAAATTAATGAAGCAAATCTGCTTGAAGTTATTGAGAGCAAAGGTGCATCTCCTATTGTAGATCCTAAAAATGCCTTAATAAAAAGCTTTAATAATCCGATTGGAAGCAGCTCGCTTAAGGAAAAAATAAAGGGTAAACAAAAAATCTGTATAGTAATTTCAGACTCAACAAGAGCTGTGCCCACAAAACTAATTCTGGAGGCACTACTTGGCGAGCTTGAAAGTTATGGAATAAAAAAAGGACAGATTACAATTCTTATTGCAACAGGACTTCACAGGCCGAATTTGAATGAGGAGCTTGAAAAGTTGGTTGGTAAGCAGATTAAGGAAAATTACAATATCATCAATCATTATGCCAGGGACAGGGAAACTTGTGAATATATAGGGAAAACAAAAAGAGGAACACCTATAATTATTGACAAAACTTATCTTGCATGTGATTTCAAAATACTTACCGGGCTTATCGAGCCTCATTTTATGGCAGGATTTTCAGGCGGCAGAAAAGCCATATGTCCGGGTATCAGCTACATGGATATGTTCAAGCATTTTCATGGGCCGGAAATCCTTGAATCTCCTTATGCCTCAACAGCAAATCTTGAAAACAACCCGTTTCATCTGGAGTCTACGGAAATAGCTAAAAAAGCAGGAGTTGATTTTATTGTTAATGTTACGATAGATAAGAATAAGGAGATAACGGGAATATTCAGCGGAGATCTGGAAGAAGCATTTTATAAAGGCGCTTCATTTTGCAGCCAGTCAAGCTGCAGCAAAATAAAGGCGGAAGCCGATATTGTTGTTACTTCCGGAGGAGGTTTGCCAATTGATGTTAACTTGTATCAGACGGTGAAGGGAATGGTTAATGCAATACCTGCCGTAAAGAAAGGCGGCATGATAATAATAGCGTCTGAATGCGTAGAGGAAATAGGAAGTGAAGAATTCGTAAAATTAACAACCGAAGTAGACGATCTTGAAGCATTTATAAATAAGATAAAGGAACCGGATTATTTTGAAATCGACCAATGGGAATTGGAGGAACTGGTAAAAGCAAGAAGAAAAGCTGAAATCTATCTGTATAGTCCTTGTATACTTGCAAGCCAATATAAAATTCCGGAGCCAACTTTGAAAGTCGCCAATTCTATTGAAGAAGCAGTAAATATTGGTCTTAACAAATATGGTAAAGATGCAACCATAAATGTTATCCCTGAAGGACCATACACTGTTCCGTTTATTTAGGTTTATTAAAAACGGATAATTTTTATTGGTAGTACAGTATCAAGATAAAAATTAATTAGTTTATAGTGAACAATTAGCCAAAAAGTCTAAATTGAGAAAATTTTAAGCTTAATTTAAACAAAAAATTCACTAAAAATTGAGTTATTCACCAAGAACTAATTATTTAAAAAATAATATTAAGGCAGCTTTAAATAATTCCGTATTTGAATTATTATATTTTGCTTAAGTAGAGATGGTTAACTAAACAATTTTTATAAAAAGTATAAGAAGGACCTGAGAATAATAAATGGAAAAGAATTATATTCCGGAACTTGAACAAATAGTTAATCCTGAAGATGTTATTACTTCTTTTGAAGAAAGATTAACTTACAGTTATGATTCTACAAGATTAGAATATATGCCCGATGTTGTAGTTAAAGTTCAAACAGCCGAACAGGTAAGCCGGATAATGAAACTGGCAAATGATTATAAAATTCCCGTAACTCCACGGGGTGCGGCAACAGGATTAAGCGGGGGCTGTCTTTGTGTCAACGGTGGAATCAGCCTTGTAATGGTCGAAATGAACAAAATACTGGATATAAACCCCATAGATTTACTGGCAACCGTTGAAGCAGGTGTCATAACTGAAAATGTAGGTAAAGCTGTTGAGCACCTTAATCTATTTTATCCGCCGGATCCAGGCAGCATGAAAAGCTCCACAATCGGCGGGAATATTGCTGAAAATGCCGGGGGCTTGAGAGGATTAAAGTATGGAGTTACAAAAGATTATGTAAATTCCATCGAAATCGTACTTCCTACAGGTGAAATTGTAAATATGGGTTCAAACACTGTAAAAGCTGTAACCGGATATAATCTGGTAGATCTGATATGCGGTTCGGAAGGAACCCTTGGAATTATTACAAAGGCAACTCTTGGGCTGCTTCCTGTTCCTGCAGACAGAGTAAGCATCCTTGCATTTTTTAAAGATATGACTGATGCAGCCAAGACTGTAAGAGATATAGTTGCCGAAGGGGTTATTACTGCCACTCTGGAAATAGTTGACAAGGTTACTATTAATGCAATTGAAGATTTTTTGAAGATAGGTTTAGACCGGACAGTCGGCGCAATGCTTTTAATTGAAGTCGACGGGCAAAAGGGAGCTGTGGAGATCGAAGCTGATATCGTGCTAAAAGTTTGTAAATCAAACAATGCGCTTTCTGTCAGAGAAGCAAAGAGTGCGCAGGAAAGGGATAAACTCTGGGAGGCAAGAAGAGCAGCTCTTTCTTCATTATCAAGAATAAGGCCGTCGACCATACTTGAGGATGCCACTGTTCAAAGAAGCAAGATGGTGGACCTTATAAATGCTGTAAATGAAATTGCACAGAAATATAAAATGATGATAGGAACATTTGGGCATGCCGGAGACGGAAATCTTCATCCTACCATACTGACAGATTTAAGGATTCCGGAGGAAGCCGAAAAAACCGAGAAGGTAATTGAGGAAATTTTTAAAGCAACAATTGCTTTAGGCGGAACACTATCGGGAGAACATGGCATAGGCATAACAAAAGCACAATATCTGAAGCTTGAGCTAAGTAGACCTGTTTATGATTTAATGGGAAAAATCAAAAGCGCTTTTGATCCGAACAATATTTTGAATCCTGAAAAAATGAAATGCATATGGAGTGCATGAGCGGATTTATTGTATGAATCAAAAACTATTTTAAGCTTTAAGGATAATTTAAAATAATTATTAAAAAAGGAAAAGCTTTGGAATCAGAAGTAAAAATAAAAAGTAAAAAAGATAAGTATAAGATACTTGAGAAAAGTGACGATCTGTATAATTGCAGCAGGTGCGGAACATGTCTTGCTTATTGTCCGATTTACAAGCAGACTCTCAATGAAAGTTTTTCTCCCAGAGGAAAGATGAGCCTGCTTGAGGCAATTAATAAAGGCAGACTGGAATACACTGACAAAATATCCGAAAAACTGTTTACATGCACTACGTGCAATTTATGTAAAGGAGAATGCCCAAGCGGAGTTAAACTGGATGAAATGATAAATGTTGCAAAATCTGATTTAATCGATGCCGGAAAATACCCTGAAGTTCTGGATATATTGAAGGCAAGAATAAAACAAGCTTATAATATAACTTTTGACAGTAATGCAGGCAGGTTTGACTGGGTAAAGCCGCTTCCGGAAAGCAGCCCTGAGAAATATGTTAAGAAAAAAGCCGATGTCGTTTACTTTGTAGGATGCGTTTCTTCTTTTTCTCCAAGATCTTTTGGAATTCCGCGTTCCATAGTCCAGGATCTTGACAGTGCAAAAGTTGATTATACTCTTTTGGGTGAAGAAGAGTGGTGCTGCGGTTTTCCACTGATAAATTCAGGTATAAAAGATGTTATTGGCGATCTGGCAAAACATAATATCGAGGCGGTCAAATCAAAAAATGCAAAGCTTCTTGTATTATCATGTCCTTCCTGTTATCACACTTGGAAACATGAATACCAGAAATATAGTGATGAAAAAATTGATTTTGAGATTCTTCATATTTCCCAATATTTGTTAAGACTGATAAAAGAAGGGAAAATAAAACTCAATTCGCTTTCAGGTAAAGTAACTTATCATGATCCGTGTGATTTGGGCAGAAATTCCGGTATTTACGAAGAACCAAGAGAGGTAATAAAAAGTATTCCCGGACTTGATTTTGTTGATCTGGCATCAAACAGGAAACTTTCGAACTGTTGCGGCGGCGGGGGAAATCTTGAATCAGTAAATCAGGCGCTTGCATCCAAAATTGCACTTGCAAAAGCAGATGAGATTATTAGTACGGGAGCAGATATTGTCGTAACTTCATGCCAGCAATGCAACAGGACAATAGATTCTTCCCTTAAAAAGAAGAAAAAAGAAACCAACACCAAAATCAAAGTAATGGACTTGCCTGAACTTGTGTTGCAGAGTGTTAAGGGCGAAGAAATTTAAAAATTAGCTTTTGGTCTGTTTAATAGTTTTTAAAAACTGCATAATTCGTATATGCTGTAGATTAATTAATTTAAAATCATAGAAATAAGATTTTTAAACAAAAATGAAATCATCAAAGCAAATTATTTTTCAAACAGGAGGCAATTAATGAATATAGAAAATTATGAATTTCCGGACGATTTATATTACGAAAAGAACCACTACTGGGCAAAAATCCTGGATGACGGTAATGTATTATTCGGGGCTACTGATTATTTTCAAAAGATGGCGGGGGAAATAGTATATATTGAACTTCCAATGAAGGGTGCCAAAGTTGAACAGGGTAAATCAGTTTCAAGCCTTGAATCGGGAAAATGGGTCGGAAGAGTTTTTTCTCCTTTTTCTGGAGAAATCATTGAAGTAAACAATGAACTTGAGGACTCACCAGAACTTATTAATGAGTCTTGTTATACTGAGGGATGGATAGGAAAGATAAAACCTTCAAATAAAGATGCGGAAATTGCAAACCTGTTGAAAACAGGCGCGGATTTTGAGAAATTTATTAAAGAGGAAATAGAAAAAAATGTCAAAAAATAAAATCAAGATACAAGTCGAACCTATAGGAATAAGGTTTTTTCTTGGAAAGCCAACCAATTGTCTGAAAGCAATTCAGGATGCCGGCATAGAGATTAAATCGGTATGCCGCGGTAAAGGAACCTGCGGCAAGTGCAGAATATTATTTATGAATGGAAAACAGAAAGAACCTAATGAACAGGAATTAAAAGTTCTTTCAGACGATGAAATTTCACACGGGGTAAGGCTTGCGTGTCAGCATGAATTTAACGAAGATACAACGGTATACATTCCCGCATCATCTTTAAGTGAGGAACAAAAACTTCAGGTTGTCGGACAGGAGAGAGAAGTCAAGGTTGATTCAATAATTAAAAAATATTATATCAAACTTGAAAGAGCAACTCTTAAAGATGTTAAAGCTGATTTTAACAGGATAAAAGATTCGTTAAAGAGTCTTCATAATATTACGGTAAATAAAATTGACTTTAAGGTTTTAGGTGAAATGCCCCAAATAATACGGGACAACAGCTGGGAAATTACTGTTTCGGTAAGAAATGAAGAAATAATATCGGTAGAAGGCAAAGACACAACCACCAGAAATTTTGGAATTGCCATAGATCTGGGGACAACAAAAATTGCTGTTTTGCTTGTAGATTTGCTTACAGGAAAAACGGTAGATAAAAAAGGAGTCATGAACCCTCAAATCAGTTTTGGAGAAGATGTAATGAGCAGAATAGACTTTGCATCTGAAAATAAAGCAAATTTAAATTGGATACAGAAAGTTGTTGTTGATTCAATTAATTCAGTAGTAGAGGATTTATGCAGTGCAAATGGCCTGAAGACAGATGAAATACTTGAAATGACTTTAGTCGGAAATACAGCAATGCACCATCTTTTTTTAGGTTTTCCGGTAAAACAGCTCGGATTATCGCCATTTCCTGCCCTGACCAGTGAGTCCATTAATTTAAAAGCAAGAGAAATAGGGATAAATATTGCTTCAGGGGGTTATATCTATCTTATGCCCGTTGTTGCCGGCTTTATTGGTTCGGACCATATATCAATGATACTTGCTACAAGCTTATATAATATGGAAGGTAATTGCATAGGTATCGACATCGGGACCAATACCGAGATTGCTCTTATAAGCAACGGCAAGATGTTTAGTGTTTCAACTGCCTCAGGTCCGGCTTTTGAAGGTGCGCATATCCGTTACGGTATGAGAGCAGCACCGGGTGCTATAGAGAGAGTAGTAATAGATCCTAAGACCTGTGTGCCGTCAATTCAAACAATTGATGATAAAGAACCTGTGGGTATTTGCGGTTCAGGTATCCTGGATGCAGTAGCAGAATTGTTAAAGGCAGAGATAATAGATAAACGTGGAAAATTTATTTTGAAAAACGGATGTATCTGTAAAGATAAGCTGGGTAATCTTCAGTATGTTTTAATCCCGGATTTCCATAAAAAAAGGCTGGCAGAAAAACAGGATTGTGGTGCAAATTCCATTAAGAATTCAAGCGGCGAACTCTCGGAAGCAGAGATCAAGGACATCAAAGAAGCATTGTATCTGTGCGATGAATTAATTTCCATTAACCAGAAGGATATTGTGGAGATTCAGCTTGCAAAGGGAGCTATGAGGACAGGCATTGAAATATTGCTTGAAAATGCAAATATAAGTTTTGCTGATATCGACAAAATAATAATTGCAGGTGCATTCGGTTCTTATATAGACCCGAAGAATGTAATTAATATAGGTATGTTCCCAAACGTATCATTAAATAAAATTAGTCAGGTAGGAAATGCGGCCAGTATAGGAGCGAAGATGGCCCTGATTTCAAAAAGCCAGAGAAAAATTTCAGAAGACATCGGGAAGTCGGATAATTACCTTGAACTGACCATATTTCCTTCTTTTAGCGATCACTTTGCTTCCAGTGTTTCATTTCCTTCCCCTGAAGAGATAATTTAAGCCGCAAATCATGATAGTTCCTCTGGCAAATATAATAGTATTTTAAATATTTAAATATTTAAAATACGTGTTTTTTAATAGAAAGGCTGTAAAATTAATATTTATAAAATAAAAAATTTATTTAAAAATCATAAATCTGTTATTCTCAGAATAGCAATTTCCGTTATTATTTTAGTATTTTTGATATCAACATTTTTAATTTTCGGATGCAATAAAAAGAGCAGCCTGGCTGCAGATGATAGCTTAAAAACCTCTGCTGCTGAGGTTACAGCATACAGTAATTTTTTAAATGTCGGCGTTGACAGCACCTTTCCGCCGTTTGCTTTTTTAACGGAGGATAAGGTGTCAGGATTTGATGTTGATATTGCCCAGGAGATTGCCAAGAGGCTTGATAAGGAATTAAAGATCAGCCAGATTTCATGGGATGAAATATTTGATAAAATCAATGACCCGGGAATTGATGTGATAATTTCAGGAGTACCAGCTACTCCTGAAAGAGAAAAGCTGGCAGATTTCTCTGATCCATATTATACTTTGGAGTTCATGGCGCTTTCTTTGAGCACAAGCAGCATAAAGATAAAAGAAGATCTGGCAAATAAAAAAGTCGGAATGTTAAAAAGCGAAACGGCAGATCTTGATCCGGATTTTTTAGCCAATTATGCAGTTAACGGATATGACGATGTGGTAACATTAATAAATGCCCTAAAATCAGGTGAAGTCGATGGTATTTTAATTTCAATTCCGATAGGTGTAAAAATATTGAATGAAGATCCTGAAACTTACAAATTCCTTCAAAAGATAGAATCAAATATACAGTACTCAATTGTATTGAAAAAAGGCAGTTCTTTAAAAGACAAGATAAACCAGATACTTAAAGATATGAGAAGTGATGGAACTTACTCAAAGATTTATTATAATTGGTTTAAGATTTAAAATATAATAAAATAATAAAAAATAACAAATTATAATATTGAAATAAAAATAATTTTCATGATAATATAAAGTTGGAGTAAGTAAATGCAGGCGTCCAATTCCAGAGTGCTTACTCCTATTTTTTATAATTGCTTAATTTAAATTTTTGTTTTTGAGACATTAAATAGATATATTTGTCCTGTTTTCAAGAAACTTATTCCTGTTTATTTAATCTTATCCATAATACCTAAAATTATATATAAATGATAATAGTTATTGTAAATATTAGTTAAGGCAACTTAGCTTTGATATTAATAATAAATATTTAATTTATGTATATATGCTTATCGGCAAATGACCATTTATTTGTTAATACAAATAGATCATGAATAAGTTTTTGAAATTAAGTATGATTTTTAAAAATATTTTTTAAAAATAAGATAATATAAA